>JALOMD010000020.1 GCA_025455595.1 Cytophagales bacterium
GCGGCGTTGCTGTGGCTGAAAATAGACCCGACCCAAGAATTGCAACCGACGGAAGAAAAACCGTTTTGAGCAAAAATTGCCCAAAACGCCAAAAAACAAACCCCGCTCCTGAACACGAAGCGGGGTTTGTTTTACCTTCTGTAAAACGCAGTCAAGCGGCCAGGCGCAACGGCGCAACCGGGGCCGTGCTGCCAAACAAAGGCTCGATCAATGTGTCCAAGCGTTCCTTCACAAAACCACGGCTCGCATAGGCAGGCGACTGCGCCACCAACTCACGGTATGCCGCCAGCCCCATCGCCTTGGCGATGTAGCTTTCGTGGATGAAGTTCAGGTAGCCGACCAAATCCAACAGGCACTGGTGAAACAATTGAAAATCAATCTCCGCCTCGACGAACCGCTCGATTTCGCGGTGATTGGCCGAGATGCGCAGCCGCCCCAGCAGGTCGAAATACGTGGTGTAGCCGATGCGCCACGTCAGTTGCTGCCAGTGGCTGCTGCTGAATTTTTCCAGCACTTGCCCCGCCTTGTTGCGCAAGGCCGTCTTCGGATTCGACTGCACCTGCTGACGCACCCCCTTGGCCCGTAGCCGACGCGTAGTGCGTAGAAACTGACCAATCTGGGCCTGTGCCTCAATCTCCTCGTTTGCCAGTTGCAAACTGGGCTTGTACGTCGCCAACGGCAGGCGGTGAATTGTAAAGTCGTCGTAATGGCCAGAGGCATAGTACGCGATGGGCCTTGGGTAATACCCGCGAACCACCAAACGCCCAACCTCGCGGCGAACCATCTCGCCGTTATTGTCCGTTAGGCCGAAAGTCGCCAAAAACGCCCGCAACCCGAACAACACACTGTAGTACGCTTGCGGAAAAGTCCAGTGCAAGGCGTTGCGCAGGTACTGCTCATCGCCGAGTTGGGCCGTGGTGCGCAGGGCATACTCGGTGTTCCAAGCATTGCGCAACAGTTTTTTGATTTCGTCAACGGCCAGTTCGTTCAGCATAGGCTGGTATTCCAAGAAACGCGGCAGGTTAGCCAAAGCATACGCCTCGCCCGACTGCCGGACGTGATAAAGCATCCCAAAGTAGTGGTTCAGAAACACTTGCGCCGGAATTGACTTTTTCCAAGCTTCTGTTTCTGGCTGCCCGGTTGGTTCTCCCTCCGGGAAAAGAGGCAGCACGTCATGCAAAAAATCTTCTTTTTTCATAGTTAGATAACCAAAAAACGGGTTTTTGAGTTCGTTTATCAGGCTTCAATTTAAGTGATTTCAACGGCATTTGCAAGTTGCATTTATCGAATAACTGAAAAACATTTTTGCTTCAAAAGGTCATGTCCGCGCAACCGTTAAAAACGTTTCAAACACCTTGACCGTGCGGCAAAAACACTTGACCGTTCGTGGGCCAAAAGGGCGTGTTCGTCTAAAGTTGCTTGGTGTTGGTCTAATTATTGATAACTGTAAAAGACACCTTGGTATTAAGGAATGAAACGCCGTCCCGACTCTGTGCTGGATGGTGAATACCAGCTATGAAAAAATTGAAAATGAAATTAGATACCGAAAACATCGTCGTTTACCACGACCGGCTGAACGACTGGCTGTTTGTGAGTTGCGCCAACCAACTCACCTTTGAAGAAGCACGCCAAGGATTTGGCGAATGCCTTGACATCATCGAAAAGCACCATTGCACCCGGCTGATTGTTGACAGCTACGCCGTCAAATACAGCCCGCTGCTGCACGAGATCAACCGCTGGCTGGCCAACGACTGGCTGCCCGTAGCCAACGAACAAGGGTTGCGGTTCATCGCGCAACTTACCCCCGCCGACCCGAACTGGCGGCTGTTCGACACACCTTCCGAACGGCTCATTCCGCCGTCGGTTAGAATCGCACACTTCGGCACCTTGGTCAGTGCCGTCAAATGGATTTGTGCGCAAAACTGAGTCGTGAGTGACAAGTTGCAAATGATGAATAATCCTAAAAAGTCTTGAGTCTTGAGTCTTGAGTCTTGTGTCTTGTGTCTTGAGTAAACATTTGACTATCAAAGGATTATTGCGACTCAAGCACGCAATGTTTATTTTGTTTTAGTATGACAAGTGGGTTTTACTCACCTGGATTCATATCGTTGTTTCAATGCCGTTTTGAGTGTTTTTTGCCCAAATCGCTGCGATGCCCCGGCAGCGTTTTGGGCGTTTTTCTTTTAAAACCACAACTTTTCGCGTAATTCGTGATTCGTACCAAATCGCAGTGCTGTTTCACTGGGCCATGCCCAGCACTCAGGTATTCAAAAGCCATTCATCATTCATAACTCATCACTAATAACTCGTAGATCGTACTTCAAGATGCGTTTTCTCGTCCGGTTGCTGTTGCTGGCGTTGCTTGTTGCCGGCGGCATCGCCATTTACGACCGTTTTTTCGACAAGCCCGACCAGCCGGAGCCGGACACTCGCGTTACGCACACCACGCTGCTGCAAGAAGTGAATCGCATCGGGCGGCTGGAACTGGTGCGGTACAATTTCAAGGACATCCTCGAATACGAGCAGAAACGCGAACTGATTGAGAACCAAGCCCTGAAAGAGTGGATTCCGCTCACCATCCCGCTCGAAAGTGCCAAAGTGGTGTTGATTGTACGCGGCGAAGCCGTCGGTTGCATTGACCTCACCAAAATCAAAGACACTGACTTGGTGACTACCGGCGACACGCTGATTGCCTACCTGCCCGATCCGGAACTGTGCTATTACCGCATCAACCACGACCAGTCGAAGGTGTACGACGTGCAAAACGCCGACGAGGAGGCGAAAATGGTGAACGAGGCGTACAAAAAAGCCGAGATGCAAATCCGCCAGTCGGCGTTGGACATGGGCATTTTGGAACAGACGCGCACCAACGCAGGCAAAATCCTGCAACCGCTGCTCGAAAAAACGTCCGGCAAAAAAGTGCTGATTCGCTATCGGTTGAAAGGAAAATTCGAGGGATTGGAGAGGTGAGCGGACAGAACGTTTATCGTTTTGGGCAAAAATTGCCCAAAACGATACGTGTGTCGTGGCAACCTGTCCCGACCTGTCGGGATGACTGAGACTCGGCCTCTCGCGGATTGTCATGCTGGGTCATGCCACGACTATCTTCCCCTACGACCGATTAGTCGTGGCATGACCCCGACAATGCCCACGATTTGTTCCATCTCAGTCATCCCGACAGGTCGGGACAGGTTGCCACGATACGCGGAGGCGTTTTAGTCAATTTTTGCCCAAAACGCCTGTCGTCTTTCCCTTGCCTGCCACTTGCGATTGGCTGTATCGGCTGTTTGTTCAAAACTTGTCTGTCTTTAACACTCACTACTTGCGACTTACCACTAAAAATTTGTTTGTTCAAAATTTGCCTATTTTTAACCCATCACCGGCTACCGAACCCGTCTTTTGCTCCGTATGCGCTACCTCAAGGCCGCTTTCTGGTTGTTTCTGCTGGCGGTTTTGTCCGTAGCAGCCTGCAATTTCTGGGTGGCCCGCAAGACCAAGCCTTATGTCTATGCCAGTCTCGACAGCCTACCCGCCTGCCCGACGGGCTTGGTGCTGGGCACCAGCAGGCGGGTGCGGAACGGCAGCGAAAACCTGTTTTTCAAGCACCGCATTGAAGCGGCCACCAGGCTGTACCAATTAGGCAAAGTGAAGCACTTGATCCTCAGTGGCGACAATTCATCTCGCTACTACAACGAACCCGCCGACATGAAATCCGCATTGCTGCAACGCGGCGTACCCGAAACGGCCATGACGCTTGACTACGCAGGCCAGAACACGCTGCAGTCGGTGGTGCGGTGCCATGCCCTGTATAACCAAGACAGCGTGGTGGTGATTTCGCAGGCGTTTCACGGGTCGCGGGCGGTGTTTATTGCGCGGCACTACCGGTTTCCGTTCGTAGCCTACGCGGCCGAAGACGTACCGTGGCAAGAGTCTCTGTCTGTACGCCTCCGCGAGTGGCTGGCCCGCCCCAAAGCCATGCTGGACATTTACGTGCTGTACAGAGATGAGACTGTGTTTGCCGAGGAACATGAGTGAGTACTGAGTCGTTGGTCATTAGTCGTTAGCCTCATCACTGGACAAAAGACGAAAGAGCCAAGAAATAAAGAGCGGCCCAGGCCCGGCAAAACCTCTTTTGTCCAGTGATGAGGCTAAAAGCCAATAGCTAACGGCTCAGTACTTACGAGCGTTTTGGACGTTCCCACTGACTGCAGGATTTTGCAATACCGCCTGTTGCGGCATCTTCGATTTTTGCTTAAAACGGCCTTTGTGGATAGAGGCTCTCTATTCGCCTTTTGCAGCAGACTGGTTTCTGAACAGAATGGCCGCCGCGCCTTTGCCGCCCGTATAGATGACGGCATCGAACGGGATACCGTTCTGTTGCGATTGCAGCCCTGCGTTGGACATGTACTGGTTGATGTCCTCGTCCACGCCGTTGTTGACCAAGCCGCCCGTCACCGCCGACTTGATTTTCAGTCCGTTCAGTACAGTGAAAGCCACCTCGTATTGCTGTAACGGTTCAGACATGACGTACATTTCGCGGCCTTGCAACTTATAGACGCGGGCAATGCCACGTGTGGCATCGGTGGGCGGTTCGGTGAAATGGACGATAACGGCCCGCTTGCCGCCGGTGTAAACCACCGCATCCACGCTTTTGCCTGACCGTCCGGCGCGTTCCGCAGCCTTTCGGGCGGCTTTCTCCAGTTTCTGGGCGGCACTTTCATTGACCAAGCCGCCCGTGATGAACGATGTCCCTGCCTTGCTGAAACGGTATTCTTCAAGCACTTCGTAGGCACGCAGCGGCTCGGCCATCACGTACATTTCAATGCCGTGCATTTTCTGTACGCGGGCCAACCCTTTGTCAGGAGAAACCGTGTTTTGGCCCCAAGCAGTGCAGGTTATGGTCGCAATTGCCAAGATGAGAAGCGTACGGGAAGTTTTCATAGTTGTAGAAATGATTAGGTGAAGGAATGCCAACGCGTTCCCAAACACTGTGCCAGAAATAGTGCAGAAAATCGGTAGCCAAAATCTTGGCAACATTACATCGCAAGAAAAAAGGCTCGAACAAATAGGACAACGCCCTGAAATGCAATACTTTAGCACATGAAAATCAAGTTTCGTCAACTTTCGGCTAACTAATTCTCAAATCAGATTTTCTCCATGCGCACCCGCGAATTCAGTTCCATAGCCTTTTTGTTTTTCGTCACATTCTTGGTTCTGGCCGTTTTTGCCGTGCTCAGGTACCTGCAAATGACGGTGGGCAACCTCGTTGACTGGCTCATTGGCTTGGCGGCGGTGTGGTGGCTCACGGGCATCACCACCGTGCCGTGGAACATGCACTTTGCCGCCAAACAAGTGCTGGACGAGGCCCGCATATCCCGCGAAAGAAGCATCCAAGTGGACGAGCAAGGTGTGCAATACGCCCAAAAACTGTCGTCGCGTTTTCTGTGGGCGGCCATTGCGTTGCACATTGTGTCGGCGGTCGGGTTATACCTGCTGTCTTACTTCCAAATCACGCCGGTAGGTTACTTGGCATCGCTGGCGGCCATTTTGCTCACGGGCGTGCGGCCCCTGTACCGCCTCTACGACTACATCGCCGACCGGCTGCGCAACATTTCCGACCGAATCCGCTACCCGCGCGACGACGTGTACGAACTGCGTCAGCAATTGGCAACCGTGCAAGACACCGTCGAGCGACTCGCGTTGGCCCTCAACGAAAACGAACTCGACACCTGGGCCGCTCACAAAAACAACCAAATCAACCGCCTGCAGACTGAACTGACACGGATAGACGACAGTTTGGAAAAACTGTACCGCCAGAACAACCAACAGAACGAACAATTGTCGCGCAAAGTTTTGTGAAGAATACTTGAAAGGTTGTTTAAGAGGTTGTTTAAAATTCGGTTTCGAAGGACGTCCCGACTTGTCGGGATTGCCTAAAACGCCCGTCTGTTGTCTTGGCGTTCGGCGGATTCCGGTCAGACGCACAGCGTGCAGACCTGCACGTAAAACGCGTCCCGACAAGTCGGGATTTGCCTAAAACGCTTCAGTAGAACAAAATTTTAAACAACCTCTAAGATTCTGTTTTGAAGGACGTTTTGAGGATACCGACCCGTCGGGATGCCTATTTCAGGTCTTGACCGAGCCTGTGCTTCCGGTCATCCCGCCCTGCGGGAAGACCTCCGTGTTCACAGCGTTTTGGGCGTTTTTTGCCCAAAACGCTTGTTTTGGCGTAAGTGCCCGACAGAAATTGGCTTATGTTATTTTCGGCGAACAAGAAACAATGTAAGATTTTGACTATCAGTAACTTACATTTTTATTTTCACTAAAGACTAATGATTAACCACTAACGACTGGGCACTTACCAGCGTTATGTTTCGCCAAACCGATGGCGTGGGTTGATTGGGTGATTGAATGGTTCGGGACACTTCAAGTTGATTACGATTCAATGGCTGATTCTCATAAAATTTCGTTTTTTGAGTACGTTTTCCGCTTCCGCGCCAAGCAGCGGCAGCAAGATTTCCGTCAATTGCGGGCGGTGATCACCTACCAGTTCATGCTGGCCTGCATGGCCGTGTTTCTGTTGGCAGCCATTGCCGACACCCTGCTCGGTGTTTACTGGCTGGCGGGCGGTTGCCTGTTGGTTGCGCTGGCTTTTGTAGGCGTGCTGTACCTGCATTACCGAGGACACTACGTGTGGACGGCCTCTATTGCCATAGTACTCATCAACCTGCTCATTTTCGTTCATGACGCACGCTATGGCATCTTGGCGGGGGTTTATTTTTTCTATTTCCCACTGTTTTTTTCTATTTTTTCCACCATCACCTTCCGACGCAACCTCTGGTTTGCCGGTCACTTGCTTTTTACAGTAGCCTGTTGGCTGGTCATGGAACTCACCAACCATTCGTTGCTCTATGAGAAAACCCACAGCGACGAAGTGCTGCACCGGGCGTTTGTCTTCTGCCAAGTCGTGTCGTTGTCGGCCACTACGGCTTTTGTGTATTTTGTCTTTGCGCAAATCCGTAACAACGCCGTCAGCAAGGAACGTGAAAAACTAAAGGCCGTGGTTGACAGCAACGCACAGTTGATTATGCTGGTGAACCGCGAGGGGAACATTGAGGTTTTCAATAAAAATTTCATGGATTTCTACCAAAACGTGTACGGCACGACACTGACCGTAGGCGGCAATTACCTGGGCTATGTGCATCCGCAAAACCGTCCGTTGATTGAAAAAGGATTCCGTACGGCCTTTGCCGGCGAGGCGTTCAAATGCGATGCGCCGTTGGCCGCCGGAGATGATTCGGTCTGGGCCAAGTTGAACTTCGTGCCGGTTTTCGGCAAAGACGGGACAGTTCGGCAAGTGGCTTTTTCTGTACTGGACATCACAGATCAGAAAAATTATGAGAAAAACCTGAGCGAAACCAACGAGATACTGACCAAACTGAACCACGAACTTGACAATTTCATCTACCGGTCGTCGCACGACATGCGGGCACCGCTCACGTCGGTGTTGGGTTTGGTAGAACTTTTCCAAAACGAAAACGACGAACAAGACCGCGAGGAATACGTACAACTGATTGGCAAAAGCGTACAGAGACTTGATCAGCTGTTGGTCAATATCACACAGTACGCCAAGAACAAAAAGCTGGAAATCAAACGCCAGCCCATCCGGTTCGAGGCTCTGGTGAACGATTTGGTGGACGGACTGAAATTCTCCAAGAATGCACAGGACATTGATTTTCAAATCACCGTTGCACAGAGCGGCGAATTCCAAGGCGACGAAGAACGCCTGCGTTCCGTGGTTGGCAATTTGCTCTCAAACGCCATCCGCTACCGTTCGCCGCACGGCCAGTCATTTGTCAGAGTCAACATCCAGGCATCAGCCGCACAAGCCGACATCACGGTAAGCGACAACGGCATCGGCATTGAGCCGGAGTACCAAGCCAAGATATTCGACATGTTTTTCAAAGCTTCCGTACAGTCGGCGGGTTCGGGGCTGGGTCTGTACATTGTGAAAGAAACCGTCTTGGCCATGGACGGCACCATCGGCGTAGAGTCGGTGCAGGGCTTGGGAACGACTTTCACCGTGAAAATCCCGAACATGCCGACGGAATAGTTTTAAGTATTCAGTCATGAGTCTTGGGTCTTGGGTAAAAAAAATAATAGTCTGAAAATCAGCAATTTTGAGAATGATTTTTTCTCCAAATAATAGGCTAAACCAAATATACTTGACCGCCTGCCAGAACTTAGTTTATGTTATTTTTAGCATGTAGGAAATTTCACAAGCACTTGGTTTTCAGTTATTTGAATCCAAACTTTCACTAAGAACTAATGACTAACTGTATTGGTCAGCCAGGTTGTAGTCATGGTTCTTTGCGTGCTTTGCGAGAAACCTTTGCGCCTTTGCGTGAAAGATTGGGCGCAAAGATGGGGACAACTTAACCAACCAATTCAACTAAGTGCCTGAAAGAAATCAGTCTGCATTATCTCTGATGCACAAAAAAACGTTACAAGTACCTGACTTACAATATGTTTTGACTGACGACTGACTACTAACGACTTACGACTTGCCACTTACGACTCGGCACTGTTCCACCACAATTTTCTCGCAAGCATGAAGTACGGCACATGGGGCGAAATCATCTCGTTCAAAAAAATCGAATATTCGGAAAAGTTCGACCTGATGGAACTGACCGACGGCGACTCTGCTAATGAAGACATATTCGGCGACGATCCGGAAAGCGTTTTCTATCACAAGGGCGATGTCGTGTTGGAAGGAAACACTTTTGTGAAAGGCAGCGGCAGCTACGGGATGTACGTCATTGACGGTAACTTGACGGTAAACGGTTCGCTGGCTGTACGAGTCAGCGAATTGTACAATGTTCTGTACGTAACCGGAAATTTGACGGTGCGAAACCTGTTCGTCACATCCGACGCTTACCTGATTGTGAAAGGACAGTGCAAGGTCGGCAACCTGCTGTACAACGACCTGTCTGAAGGCGGCGGTTTTTTCCTGCACGGCAAGCTGGAATACAGTTCCCTTGTCACCGGCAGCCGGGCGAGTTTCTATAGTCTTGAAAAAGGTTATGTGAACACCAGTACGCATTTGTTGAAAAGGGAATACGAAGACATGGCGTTTGAAGAGGTGGTGCGGGCCGTGCTGAACGGCGAAGACATACTGAAATAAGTAGTTGGTAGTTGGTCATTAGTATTTAGTCATTAGACTTACTATAGGCTGAAAATGAGGAAGTTGCAAGATTTTCACAGAAGAAATTCCTGCAATAACAGGCGTCCCGACAAGTCGGGACGCCTGTTGCAACTACTTGATTATCAGCTTATAGTAACTCTATCAGTGATTAGTCGATCAAATTACCAGTCTGGTTATCAAGGAATTATTGAGCATCCCGACCTGTCGAGATAGGTGAAACTATTTGTGAACAAGCACTTAACCGTGTCAAATACACAACTTGACTGAACATGCCATGTCGCTTGTAAACAACACACCGGAAAAGCCCACGTACGAGGTGTTTCCCCTCACGGCGGACGAACCCGACCGACTGGCGAAGGAGGTGGAGAACCGCCGCACAACCAGCCGGACCATGGGTTGGCTGGTTGTCGTGTTTGCAGGCGCGGCTTACGGCTTGTACCAATTGGATGCCGGGTTTTGGTTGAATATTGTCCGCTTCGTGTTGGCCGGGCTGGGTGTGTTTTCCCTGTTTTTTTCAGTGCTTTTCAGTACCGAACACGCCAGCCTGAAACGCGACCAAGCCAAGGGGCTGAAGATTGTCATCCGAAGCCGCGTACTCGACCACTCCGCCTACAAAAACACAACCCGCCTTACGGTGACACATCCTTACGCCCGCAAGCAGAAAAAAGTGTTGCAGGCTGTCGGCTTGCCCGTCAGTGTTGCCAAAAACGATTTGGTTGAGGTTGCGTACTTGGAGCGTTCCGGCTTCGTACTCAACGTGACCAACCTCGACGCGCCGCCCGAACCGGACTGGTCGCACGCACTGGCACACGGTTCGCCCGTCAACTTGTCAGTCACAATCTCGCTGGATGCCGCAGGACGCGTCTGTTTGGAAGCAACCGATTACACCACTGACGTGACAGCTTTCTTCAGAAGAACGCTCGGATTTACAGAAAGCGACTATCATACGATGGATTTCGGTGAAGCGGCGGCCACCTACTCCAAAGGACGACAACGCGTGGAAGTCCGCTGGTCGCCCCGTGGCGGCAGCGTGAGTGTGAATAGTCAAAATGCAGAAAGCGACGAAGCCGTGAAACGCCTTGCCGCTGTGTTTATTGAAGCAATGAAAAAACAAGCCTGATGTCTCGGAGGTTGTTTGAAATTTTGTTCTACTGAAGCGTTTTAGGCGATTTTTGCCTAAAACGCCCGTAACACGCAGGTCTGTACGCGGTGCGTCAGACCGGAATCACAGGCTCGCCAAAGACAAAAGGCTTGCGTTTCAGGCAAAAACACTCAAAACATCCTTTAAAACCGAATTTTAGACAACCTCTTGGTATTACCGATCACCGATCTAACCGATGAAAACGTGTTTTGCTTTGCTTTTTTTCTTGTCAATGGTTTCGGTGTTTGCCCAAGACGAACCGGAAAAAATTGACTATCCGAAGCTGGTCGCCAGCGGAAAATCCTTGAACGCCTTTGTACCCAAAGGTTGGAAAATCATTGCCCAAGCCACCGGCGACCTGAACAAAGACCAGCAACCCGATATTGCCGTGGTGCTACAGTGTGCCGACACGGCGTACATTGTGCGCAACCAGTCTTTCGGCGTTGACTCGCTGAACACTGCACCGCGCATTTTGGCTGTTTTATTCAGGAACAAACAGAACAACGGCTATGCACTGGCCGTACAATCCAATCATTTCATTCCCCGACACGACCACCCCACCATGGACGAGCCTTTTGCAGGCATCGGTATTGACAAAAACGGTGTTTTGTCTATTGATACGCATTTCTGGTACAGCATGGGAAGCTGGTCAACGTCTGAACACACGCACAAATTCCGGTTCCAGAACAACCGGTTCGAACTGATCGGCTACGACGCACACCACTTGCACCGGGGCAGCGGGGAAACGACCGAATACAGCATCAATTTTTCAACCAAAAAAATGCGAACCAAGCAAGGAAGCATTGAGAAAAACGAGCCGGATTCTGTGAAAACGACGAGTTTCAAGCTTGCGCAATTGAAAACGCTGTCGGAATCGACAGCTTCTTTCGCTTGGGAATTTCAAGGACTGCTCATCTGACCACCGCCAAACTTGTGACGAACATGGTTCGCTACTTTGAGAAATCAACCGACGAGGTCGTCAAGTCGTATGAAATCGGACTGTATGGCAACACTGTTGCCGTCACTGAAGGAACACCCGCAGCCGAAGGCGAAAGCACTACGCAAGCATTTGAAAACGAGGCTGAGGCATTGAAAGCGTTTGAGCAAAAATGTGCGAAAAAAACCAACGAAGGCTTTGTGGAAAAAACCTATCCGTTCCCGTTTTTCGGTGCGGGCAGTGCCGCTTACTTTGAGTGGGCAGAGGTGGCAGTCATGTTCGTACAGAAGCCCGACGATGAGCAAATCAGGCGCATAGCAAACGCCGCCCCCGCCCCCATCAAGCCCGGTAAAAAAGACTTTGCGGGGCAAATGCTGCTGGCCGGAAGCGAACAGTTTGTGAACATGCACATACAATGGGCCTACGGCGACGACCCGGACAGCGACGAATATCTGGACACCGACGAAGACCCCTGTTTTTACGTGACATCAGAAGCCCTCAATGCTTTCAACAAACACATTGAAGACTGGCTGCTGGAGATACACGCATTCTGTCCGATTGTGTTTGCTTACAGAGGCGAAGACGGCGAGGCGGGCGGCACGCAACTATCGGCTTGGCACCGCATGAGCTTGGATGCCGTTACTGGTCTGCTGCAAAACTGGGCCGGCGACCCGTCTGTTTACAAACAGGCCAAGAAGGCGAAAGAACTGTTTGAATATTGTCTCAAAGGTGTTTTTTACTACGGACAAGTCGGCTTGGATGCTGTGCCAGCGTCGTTTGCAGACGCATTTTTTCCGGATGCCAAGCTACGCCGCCTGACGGATGTTGCCGATTTTACCAAACGGCTGGACATTGCCGGGATTATTCACAAGGCTGTCAAAGCGAATGAGGAATCGTTGCTCGCAAAAATTGTCGAGACGCTTTCAGGCCAGCCCAACTCGTGCGAGCATGTCTATGAAATCGGCAGCTTTGCCAATGAATTGGGCTACCGGAAAAAGGAATTCAAACATTCGCGACGGATGTTTGACATAGCCTTGCAAATCGAAACACCCGCGCCTTGCAGCGGTGCCAACACCACGCTTACCGTCTATAACAACGCTTTGTGGGTGCTGCAACACGACAACACCGGCTTGCCCGTGGATGCGGCCCTCAACGAAAGGTTTTTGGCAAAATGCCTGCCCTACGCCCCGAAAAACCCGGCCATTTTCTACAACGCCGCCTGCCTGTATGTGGAAATGGAACAGTTTGACAAAGCCGTGGACTGTATCCGGCAGGCCGTTGCGCACAAGCTGAACGAGATGGAAGAAATAAAAAGACAGTTGAATACAGAGAAAATGTTTGCCGATTTTCGCCAGTATCCGCCGTTGGCGGAGGTGATGAAAAACCTGTAGATAAGAGTGCAAAACAGAAACTTCATCCTGCACAGCCTTGGGTTTCCGTTTGAGAAAAAGCCGTTTTAGGTAAAAACCGCCCAAAACGGCTTGTGTACAAACCATGTGACATTACTGTGAAATCTCTCCAAAAGCTAACAAAGTGTTTGTTCACAAATAGTTTTATCTGTACCGACAGGCTCATCACCGGAGAAAAGAAGAAAGAGCAAAGAAAAAAGAGTGATTCAAGCCGGGCAAAACCTCTTTTTTCTTTCGTCTTTTCCCTTTTGTCCTGTGATGAGCTAAAAACTAATGACTAACTACTAATTACCAATGACCAATTACTTGTTTGACGTGACTTGCCCAAAGTTTTTTCTGCGTGGCCTGCCGATGTTTGTCCTCGGCATGGCGTTGGTACTCCCGGCCTGTCGCCAACGCACGGCTATCGGCTGCCTGTCGCCGGGCAAGTGGAAACTGGAAAAAGTGTATTTGGACAGTATGCTGTACGTAAACGGCACGGAAACACAACTGCTGCAACGCATAGACGCGACAGAAATGTTTGCCGAAGCCGCACCCGTCACACTGGACTTCCAAGGCGACGTGGGCCGGAAAATCTATCACGGAACTGTCAAAATCGAATATGGCGGCAAAAACTACGGCGTATTGCTCGGCGTGGCGGAAGGAGGAAGGGAATTGTCGGAATGCATCCGGACGATGACCTTGCAAGAAGGCACTACCCTACAGAACGGCCAAGAACGCATGGACACGACCCGAAGCGGCAACCAGGTTTCTGTCCAAAGCGACAAAAACCGCGACCACGCCGGCACGTACACATTGCGCAACGACACGCTTTACCACAGCTACACGCCCAACGTTTGGGGCGGCGGCAGCTACGCAGCCGAATTTGACGCTGCCAAATGGAAAGCGGGCACACTGTTTCACATACGCAATCCGGTGGGCGGCAAGTTTGCCAACTACCGCAATGGAAACAAGGTTTTCCGCTTTGTGTGGGTGAAATACAAACAAGACTGAAAACAGGCCGCGCCTGCCGATTGGTGTGCGTTTTGGGCAAAAATTGCCCAAAACGGCGTGCGGGAAAACCCTTCATAGGGTTTTGAACCCTATGAAGGGTGGAAACGGCAATAAAAACAAACAATCCGTGTGATGAAACAGTGGACGAATTGCAACGCTTGGCTGTGCGTTTTTTCAATCGTTTTCTTGCAATGGACTCGTTTGCCGGACGACGGCAGCCGCCACAGGCCTGTCCCGCTGAGTGTTTACATTGTTGCAGGCACAGCCATGCTTCTGTTTGCACTGTACGTTTGGTGGCGGACAACCAACGGTTACAGCAAAAAGGAAATCGAGCAAGAAAAACAGAAGACCCGTGAAAAAGCCGCTTTGCTACGGCAACGGCTGAAAACATTGCGCGAACAAGGAAACTCGACCGAAGACATTGCCCGCCTGTTCGGCTTGTCGGAACGCAAAGTCATTGAATTGCTCGACAAAACCGAAAACGAGATAGTAAAAAAAACGTTGGCCGAACGGCTGAACGAATCGCTTGCCAAAGAAGATGACCGACGGAAACCCAAAGCAGAAAACGGAGTCTGGGACAAAAAAGAAGAAGGCTTGGCAAAGCCACACCAATTGTTCAAAAATCCGACCCCTTTTGCGTACTACCGCAACTTTGTTCACCAATCCATGACAAAAGAATTACACCAAGCCAAACTACAGTCCGCCTTATGGGGATGGTCGGCTTTCGTTGCCTTCTGTGCCACAATCTTCTACGGCGTGGCTGTTTCATTGTCTTGGACAGACAATGTATGGTACTTGTGGATACTGTTTCCGCTGCTGGTCATGATTTTGGTTTGGCAGTGGGTGAAGATGCAAGCCATGCACCAGAAAAAATACAAGGAACACCTGGTAGAAAACGGCCGACCGGCCACGGCACGACTTGTCAAATCAGAGGAGACAGACGCGAGGAACGACAGCGGCACTGTAATGAAACTGTATCTGGAACTGACCGACGAAACCGGCGAAACATGGCAAATCATGGTTCGCAAAGTTTTTCCGCCCGACAAACAGCATCTTCTCCAGCCCGGCACTGTGTACAAGGCTTGGTACTTGCCCCAGAATCGCAAGGAAGTGATTGTGGACGGACTGGATTGGGCCGTGTATCACACATGACCGTTCACTGTGACTATGAATGGATTTGTTAAAAATTGCCCAAAACACCGCAAAAAAACACCTTTCGTACAGGAAGCCGTTTTGGGCAATTTTTGGTGAATTTTCAATCATACAGCGTTCGATTGGTTGGAATGCTTTTTGTCAGGCCGGAACGTGACGAATCTCCTCCGAAAATGTCAGCCTGTGGAATAAAATTGAAAAAAAATCGCCCTTGTCCCAAACACACTGGTTTGCATTCTCGCACACGCAACAATGAAAAAATACAACCTGATTGCCTTCTTCTTTATTTCTTCTTTTGTATTCGCTACGGAATACCACGTGTCTGTCAACGGCAGCGACCAGCACAGCGGAACCGCCGCAAAACCTTTCAAGACCATCCGTAAGGCAACCGAGCAAGCTTATCCCGGCGACACCATCACCGTACACGCGGGCACGTACCGCGAGTGGGTCAATCCGTTGCGCGGCGGCGCAAGCGACGCACAGCGGATCGTCTATCGGGCGGCTCCCGGCGAGAAAGTGGAAATCAAAGGTTCAGAGATTGTAAAGACTTGGAAAAAAGTAAAGAACGGCGTGTGGAAAGTGAGCCTTCCCAACTCTTTTTTCGGCAAGTACAATCCGTACCGCGACAGCGTTGCGGGCGACTGGTTCTATGACAAAGGCCGCGTCCACCACACAGGCGAAGTGTTTCTGAACAATAATTCGCTTGACGAAAAAGCCACACTTGCAGAAGTACTCAATCCATCCGGCAGCCGCACCTGGTACTGTGAAAGCAACGCCGAAACCACAACGATTTGGGCGAATTTTCAGAATTTCAACCCGAACAGAGAATCAACGGAAATCAGCACGCGCCGAACCTGCATTTATCCTGAAAAGCCGGGCATCCACTACATCACCATCAGCGGATTTCACATTAGTCAGGCGGCCACGCAATGGGCCGCTCCCACCGCCGAGCAAGTCGGCATGGTGGCAACGCACTGGAACAAAGGATGGATTATAGAGAACAACGTGATCAGCGACTCGAAATGCGTAGGAATCACGTTGGGCAAGGAACGCGGCACCGGACACAACGTGTGGACGGCCGACAAAGGCAATGTAAACAACGACGGCAACATCCACTACATAGAAGTGATTTTCAAAACATTGCGCAACGGCTGGAACAAAGAGAACATTGGCTCACACACAGTGCGCAACAACGTGATTTTCAATTGCGAACAGGCGGGCATTTGCGGCAGCATGGGGGCTGCGTTCAGCGTGATTGAAAACAATCACATCTACAACATTTGGCGCAAACAGCAATTTGACGGCGCGGAAATAGCCGGAATCAAATTCCACGGGGCCATTGACGCAGTGCTCAATAACAACCGCGTACACGACTGCGGACGCGGCCTATGGCTCGACTGGATGACGCAGGGCACGCACATCAGTCGGAATCTGTTTTACAACAATACAGAACGAGAAGATGCTTTCATTGAGGTGAATCACGGCCCTTACATAGTGGACAACAATATATTTCTGTCGCCGAGGTCACTCGAAATCTGGTCGTCAGGCGGCGCTTTTGTACACAATCTGTTTGCCGGGGCAGTCAATGCCCGCAGCGACCTAAGTCGCTTTACGCCGTATTTTCTGCCGCATTCTACAGAAATCGCCGGGTTTGCCACCATTTTCGGCGGCGACGACCGGTACTACA
Source organism: Cytophagales bacterium (assembly GCA_025455595.1). Lineage (GTDB taxonomy): Bacteria > Bacteroidota > Bacteroidia > Cytophagales > 172606-1 > Xanthocytophaga. Next base: position 16,525 of record JALOMD010000020.1, read on the forward strand.
ACAATATTTTCATTGGCAATTCCACAGAAAAAACAGACAACGTTTATGGACTGGCCAAATACAACACCGCCAAGCTGCAAGTCTGGATCAGTGGCAACACGTACTACAATGCCGCGCAGCCGTCTGACAAAGACCAGCACCTTGTCAACAACGCTTCTTTCAGTCCTGCGCTGAAATTGACAGAAGAAGGCGGCCACGGCTACTTGCATTTTTCAACAAACGGCTCTGTCGAAAACCGGCCTCTGCCCATTGTCACTACCGAAACGTTGGGGCAATCCAAAATCCCCAAACTGCCTTTTGAGAATCCCGACGGCACCGTTCTGAAAATAGACACTGACTATTTCGGTAGCAAACGCATGGCCCAAGGCAACAAACCGGGGCCGTTTTCAAACCTGATGCCGGGAAAAAACGTATTCAAGGTTTGGTAAGCCCAAGACGTTATGCTGGTCACAGAGCCGCTCACTGAAGACGAAGCCGCCCGCCTGAAATCGCTTTTACGGCTTTCCAGCATCTGGCTGTCAGTACCGACGTTTTTGCTTGTGTTGACATTGGGCATGGGCATCTACAGTGGAGAACCTCTGCTGCTTGTCATGATTATTGCCCTGCCGTTAATTTGGTTCATGGGTGCCGCCCAAGATTGGTTCATGCTGTTCTCAGACTGGCGGAAAGGCGAGAAACACATCCTGACCGGCACCATAGCCGAACGGATAGACAAGGAGTGGTATTCAAGGCTTAGCCACACCCCGCATCAGGACTGCTACGTGGTGTTTGAAGGAAGTTCGTACCGCTATTCTTTAGGCAGTGCCAGCTTGTACCCGCCAGATTCGTACAGAAAAGGCGCAAGGCTACGCATAGAGTACCTGCCGAATTCCGAGTTTGTGTTCAGTGCGGAAATTATCCGGTAATTGCAGGCGGGCCGTTGCGGGAGTCTCGTTTTGGGCGTTTTTCTGCCAAATCACTGTGTTGCGGAGATGGTGCCAAAACAAAAGATTAAATACGCAGATAGCTGATGTTCCGTGCGCAACATCAGTCACTCATTTGCTCCATTGCTCGTTCTACTTATAAGCATGGCAACGCTTACGCCACAGGATTTCACTGTGATCTCCTCTGAAGAAGCCGCTCGGCGTTTTGCCTCTTACGGCTGGAAAATCAGCTCCACTGTTTGGGGGCCGGACGGGTTTGTGCTTTATGACGGCGACACGGTTTTCACGCGGAGTTTCACTCTTGAAAACGCCTTGGAGCGGCTCGGCGACGGGGTTTTGCATGATTACCCGTGGCGAGTCATTGTCAATAGAAACCTGACGGCTCCTGTCATAGACCCCGCCTATACAACCGGCCTGCTGGTGGCGGGCAATGTCTATTGCGACAAACTGACTGACATAGGCGCACTGACTGTGAACGGCGATTTGCACATCAGGCACCTGCTGCGGTTCTTCAGTGAAGACCACGAAACCATTCTTAAACCTCTCACTTCTGTTCGGGGCAAAACGTTTGTGCCGTATATCCTGACGTGGCATGCCGAGATTCCCGACCTGCACTACCACGCTCCCGAACAGACATTGGCCTTACGCACCGGCGACGAAGACGACGCGTTTCCGCCCATGCGTATGCTGTATTTCAATGACTTGCGCCGGATGCTCCGTCCGGAATTGTTCATCGTGGAAGATACCGTGAATTACCACGATGTCAGTCTGAGGGAAGAGCTGCTGGAAGAATACATCCGGGAAGGGCGTAGCTTTCTTAAAGACGATGCTGTTTTCTGATGTTTTACAGAAATTTCGTGAAAAATGCCCAAAACGGCCCTATGTACACACAAATGCACAACCGTCTGTTCAAAACAGCTTTTCCCTCTCTTTCTGTATCTCCGGCGGCGTTTGTGAAGCCGGCCATGTCTTCGGGACCAAACGGGAGGTTGGGTACCAGGCCGTTCAGCGGGTCGGGCCACAGTTGCAGCGTGTCGGCGGTCGGGGTCAGTTGCCCGATGGTTCCGCCGCGAGCCGCCGGGTCGTTTCCTTCGTACACCCGTATCGAAGCCCAGCCTTCCACGCCCACCGTGAGTTCGTCGCGGAAGTTGGGGCTGCGTTTGCGTTCGTACGTCCGTACAGACAAGGCGTGGTAGTCGCCGTAGATTGCCCAATAAATCGGGAACGTGGGATAACTGGGCATGAAAGTGAGTTTTGCCCAGCCGTTTTCCTCCGCCACTTTTTCCCATTTTTCGACTAAAACGTCGTGGTTGGCTCGCAAGCACTGCGTTATCGTTTCAAATTCCGTCGCCGAGAAATCCTTCGGATTCACCCAAATCACCCAACCGTTTTTCGCACTGTCTTGAACGGTTTCTATGCGCAGGTTGCGCCTGTCGTCCGGGTCAATGGGATAGCCCTTGTAGCCGATGTGCTTGGACATAAGGTGTTTGTACTGGCGGCTGTTGCCCTGTATGTCCACAATGCGATTGTTCCAGAACAGTTGCAAGCTCTGTTGCGTGTTGCCGATGCTCGACTCCTCCACGTAAATCAGTTTCAGTACATCGGTGCCGCAAGTCGTCTCCGCAACGGGATAGACCTTGGTGGGCATACAGGCGTAAAAAAGCTGGCTGATAACGCCCATAAGAAACAATGCAAACGCGTGGATTAGACGGTGTTTCATCTGTCCAAGTAGCTGAAACTTTCTCACAATTGAAAATCAGGCATGTTACAGAAGGAAAACAGACAAGATGCTGCGGCAAATCTTCATGGAGTTCCAAACGCCGCAAAAATTACTGATCAGCTTTTTGGTTCTTTTCCCGCTTGCGTACCGTGAACGAGAATTTTCCGGTGTTCACGCGGTATTTCTCACGGCCGTCAGGGGCGACTTCTTTTTTGACAGTCACCACTTCCGATTCTTCGAGGTTGAGACGGCGACTTACCTCGCGCACCAACCCTTTGCCTAATTTGAGCATCACGTTGCCGAACGAGGAATTGCTTTCCTGTTTTGGATCAGGGCCTGGTGTGTTGGCGGGACGGTCGTCGGTGGCTTGCGCATACGCTTGGCTGGCCAGCAGCAAAACGGCTGCCAGCAAGGCGGTACGGACAAAGCGAAACGACGGATGCATTCGGCAACGAAACACGGGGAAAATGAACGGCAAGTTGCGAAAAAAAGCCGAATTTTACGGAAAGAGTTTTTGG
>JALOMD010000543.1 GCA_025455595.1 Cytophagales bacterium
CTGGAAAATCCGAATACGCAGAAAATCGGCCAGAACATCAAGTACGACCTCATCGTGCTGAAACACTACGGCGTGGAGGTGCGCGGTCCGCTTTTCGACACCATGCTGGCCCATTACCTGCTCGAACCGGAAGGGCGGCACAACATGGACATCTTGGCCGAAAACTACCTGAACTACACGCCTGTTTCGATTGAGGAACTGATTGGCAAAAAAGGCAAAAATCAGTTGTCCATGCGTGAAGTGCCGGTGGAGCAAGTGGCCGAATACGCGGGCGAAGACGCAGACGTGACGCTGCAACTGCGCGACGTATTTGCGCCGAAACTACAGGCCGACGGACTGGAAAAGCTGTTTTGGGAAGTGGAAACGCCGCTGGTACCCGTGCTGGCCGACATCGAGCACGCGGGCGTGCGGGTGGACGTGGGTACACTGCGCGATCTGTCGCAGTCGCTGGAGGGCGACTTGCGCGGTTTGGAGGAAAAACTGTACGAACTGGCCGGGCAGCCGTTCAACATCAACTCGCCCAAGCAACTCGGCGACATCCTGTTCGACAAACTGAAACTTGACCCGGATGCCAAACGAACCAAAACGGGCCAATACGCCACGGGCGAGGATGTGCTGTCGAAACTCGAAGACCGGCACGAAATTATCCGCAACATTTTGGATTTCAGAGAATTGCAAAAGCTAAAGTCCACGTACATTGACGCGCTGCCCGCCCTGATTCACCCGACGGACGGCCGCATCCACACGTCGTTCAACCAAGCCGTGACGGCCACCGGACGGCTCAGTTCCACCAACCCGAACCTACAGAACATCCCGATTCGCACCGAGCGGGGCCGCGAAGTCAGGAAGGCGTTCGTGGCCCGCGATGCCGACCACGTGATTCTCTCGGCCGACTATTCGCAAATCGAATTGCGGCTGATGGCGGCCTTCAGCGGCGACCCGACCATGACCGAGGCTTTCCGCACCGGCCGCGACATCCACACGTCCACGGCCAGCAAAGTGTTCAAGGTGCCGCTCGATGCGGTTGATTCGGAGATGCGCCGCCGCGCCAAAACCATCAATTTCGGCATCATCTACGGCATTTCCGCGTTCGGGCTGTCGCAGCGGCTCAACATTCCGCGCAAAGAGGCGGGCGAGATAATCGAAGCGTATTTTCAGGAATTCCCGCAGGTGAAGCAGTTCATTGACGATTCCATCGCCAAGGCCCGCGAAAAAGAATACGTGGAAACGGTGCTGGGCCGCCGTCGCTACCTGCGCGGCATCAACTCGCGCAACCAGACCGACCGGGGCTTTGCCGAACGCAACGCCGTGAACGCGCCGCTGCAAGGCACCGCCGCCGACATCATCAAGCTGGCCATGATTCGCATCCACGACTTCCTGAAGCGCGAGAAATTGCGCAGCCGCATGATTCTGCAAGTCCACGACGAACTGGTCTTCGACGTGCCCCGCACCGAACTGGACATGGTGAAACCGCAGGTGGAGGAACTGATGAAAAACGCCCTGCCGCTGGCTGTTCCCATGGAAATCGGCATCGGCACCGGCGACAACTGGCTGCAAGCACACTGAGTTAATTCAGAATTATGAATGTAGAATTTAGAATCACATCCCTCTTTTCAGGTCAGGCGTTTTGGCAAAATTTTGCCCAAAACGCTTGGCTTGTCTTTATCAGTTCGTGCAGATGCGAACCGTTTGAGTAGAGGCCTTTTTCCCATTCTGAATTCTAAATTCATAATTCTGAATTAAACTATCCTCCCGAAAACGGCGGCAGCAGGGCCACTTCGTCGCCGTCTTGGAGCGGGTGCTGCTCGTCCACCAGTTCTTGGTTTACGGCGTAGCGGAATTTTTGGCTGGCAATGGCCGGGTACTGCGCCGACAAATGCGCGTGCAATTGCGACACGGTGGCGATTTGGGCGTTTTCCAGCGAAAATGCGTCGGGCGAAACGCTGTCGGTCAAGGCACCGAAAGGCAGGATGGTGATTTTCATAATTTGAAGGTAGCAAAAGCCGAAGGCTTTTGAAAATAGATGCTTGGACGTTTTGAGCAAATTTTGCCTAAAACGCTCATTTTTTAGTAGGAAATGCTTGCGCAAACGTCGTCAATCCTTACCTTTGCAGTCCTTTTCCCATTCCACATGCCCGAGTGGCGGAACTGGTAGACGCGCACGACTCAAAATCGTGTTCCCTTGGGAGTGCCGGTTCGATTCCGGCCTCGGGTACTAAACCGGAAAGATGCGAGAAATCGCATTCTTTCCGGTTTTTTGTTGGTTAGAGCTATCTAATTCAGAATTAAAAAGGTGCTGATAGTCAAGCTGCTGTGTAAAGGAAATTACGCAACAGCTTGATTGTCGGCAGACTTTTAATTCTGAATTCTAAATTGGTATCAATCCTACGAAACGTCAGTTTGGCGTAGGCAGGCAATCAGGGTTCTGACAGCGTTTTCGGCAAAAAAACGCCTAAAACGCTTCTGACTTCTTAACTCTGACTTCTGCCCTCATTTCATTTTTATCACCGTCACTCCCGCGCCGCCACGGTCGGCGTGTTCATCGGTCATGGAGGCGATTTCGCGGTAGCGTTTCAGATGGCTGCGCACCAGGTTGCGCAAAATGCCATCGCCTTTGCCATGAACAATGCGCAGCTCCGACGAGCCGAGCATGATGGCTTGGTCAATCCACGCGTCCGTTTCGGTGAGGGCTTCTTCGCCGCGTTTGCCGCGCAAGTCGAGTTGCGGACTGAAATTCGCCATCTTTTCGTTGATGTCCAGCCCGCGCATGGGCGGCGGATTGTCAACGGTTTGCTCGCGGTATTCCTTGCGGCTGATTTTCTCCAGCCGGTTCAGCTTCACGGTTGACTTCAACTCGCCGATACGCAGTTCGGCATCCTTGCCGCGCAGGCCCAGCACCTCGCCCACCGTATTTTGGCCTTTGATGCGCACCAAGTCGCCCTCGGCGATGGGGCCGCCCACCACTTTGATTTCCGGCGAAGGCTCCGGTTGCACGGCCACCGGCTCGGGCTTCAGGTTGTTTTCAAACGCGGCCAGTTCGTGGCGCAGCGTCTTGGTGGTGTCCTTCTCGGCCCGCTGCTCCCTGATTTCGCGAATCGTGTTCTCAATCTTCTGGTTCGCCTCCTTCACCAACCGCCGGGCATCTTCCTTGGCTTGGTTCAGCAGTTGCTTGCGGCCCGTTTCCAATTCGGTTTTCAGGGCGTTGTACTTCGTCAGCGTGTCGGCCAGTTCCTTTTCCTTCGACTGCAACTCGCGGTTTTGCTCGGCAAAGCGTTGCTTCTCGGTTTCCAGTTCGCGCAGCATCTTGTCGAAATCCACCTGCGTGTGGCCCACCTTCTGTTTGGCACGGGCCAGCAAGTCGCGCGGCAGGCCGATTTTCTGCGCAATCTCAAAGGCGAACGAACTGCCCGGCCGACCGGTTTCGAGTTGGTACAGCGGCTCCAGATGTTCGGCATCGAAGCGCATGGCACCGTTG
>JALOMD010000544.1 GCA_025455595.1 Cytophagales bacterium
ATGATGGAACGGGCTTCAATCAGACTCTGCAAAAAACGCCACGGCAGCCAGAAGTTGCGCATGTCGAAGCCGCGTTGCAAGCCGCGAATGGGCAGGCCCACGATGCGGTAGCCTGCTTGCGGCACTTTTTCCATCTCCATTTTACCCTCGGCCCCGACAAAAAGTATCTCGGCATCGGGATGACGGGCTTTCAATGCGTTGGCGATGGCAATGGCGGGGTAGATGTGTCCGCCGGTGCCGCCGCCGCTGATGACTATGCGGATTGGATTCAAAATTCGTGTTGGCGTTTATCGTTTTGCGTTTAACGTTTATCGTTGGCTGGGGTTGCGGCGTATCAGGTGTGTCGGTCGAGTGTTCGGTTTTGTAGGCAGGCTTCCGTGTTTCAGCAAAGCGTTTTGGGCAAAAATTGCTTAAAACGCGTGTTTTCACAGACAGGATTGCCGGATGAACAAGATTTTGTCAACCCTGTTCGTCCGGCAATCTTGTCCGAAAATCTTATGATCGGCTCTCTTTCACATCTCCCCTACTCACACTGATGATGATGCCGATGGCCACGCCGGTGAACAGCAGCGACGTGCCACCCATACTGAGCAATGGCAACGGTTGTCCGGTAACCGGCACCAGCCCCACCGACACGGCCATGTGTGCAAACGCCTGCAATACCAAGCTGAAACTCAGCCCGGCGGCCAGTAATCCGCCGAACGCCTTGTTGCTGTCGGCCACGATGCGCATGCTTCGGTACAACAGGAAAAGATAGAGAAGAATGACTACGATGCCGCCTACCATGCCGTATTCCTCAATGATGATGGCGTAGATGAAGTCGTTGTAGGCATTGGGCAGCATGTTGCGCTGCGCACTGTGGCCGATACCCTTGCCCACCAGCCCGCCCGTAGCCACGGCAATGTACGACTGCTCGGCTTGGTAAGGCACTTGCTCGGTGTCAAAAAACGCCTTGAAGCGGCTGATGACCGTTTCCAACCGCTGCCCTACGGCCAACGCAATGGTGCCAGCCAACAACCCGACCAGCAACATCCTCATTATTTGTCTCCAAGGCACCCGCCCGATGAGCATAAGCAACACACAAGTGGCGAAAAGCAGAGCCGCCGTTGAAAAGTTGGCCACCGCAATAAGTCCGCAGATAAGGCCGCACCAAACCATGATGGGTACCAGCGTGCGTTTGATGTCCTCAATTCGCTGCTGCTTTCGGGCAAGCATAGCGGCTATCGAGGCAATCAAGGCGAGTTTCGCCAAGTCGGAGGGTTGGAACGATTGCCCGAGGACTTCAAACTGCCGGGTGGCGGAGTTCACACTGCGGCCAAAGAAAATGACGGCAATGAGCAGCGGCACCGAAATCCACAAAGCGAATTGCGAGGAGCGGGCGTAGTAACGGTAATTAATCCGATGAAAAAACCACATGGCCCCTAAACTGACCACCACCAGCAAGCCGTGCTTGAAAAGGTAATACTCCGTATTGCCGCCTTTTTGCTGGTAAGCCAACGACCCGGTGGCACTGTACACCACCAGCACGCTCATAATGGAAAACACCAGCACGATAAACCAGATGTACAGATCACCTTTGAAGTTCCGTTCAATCCATTCGCGGAGCATAGTGTGTCAGGTTGGCTGGCGTTTTGGGCAATTTTTGCCCAAAACGCAATTGTGATGCCCAAAACCTGTCTTGGTTCGGGCGATGCGCAAAGCTAACGCAATCCTGTAACTCGCGAAACATGCGGAAACAGAAAAAGCGGAAACGCCGGGGCGTTTCCGCTTGCTGAAGAGGAGCCGAGTGATGTATCGGAGAAGCCTGAAACTGTGGCGATGGTTGGCGTTTTGGGCAAAAAACGCTTAAAACGCACGGTTCAGGACGAACGCCTGCTTGCGCAGACAGACTATTTCTTGAGCAGTAGCACGGCGGCGGCGCAGTAGTCCTTCGAGCCTTCGAACGAAAACTTGAGGTAGTACACGCCGGTGGCCGAACAAGTGTAGCCCAAGCCCGGACGGAACTTCTTGCCGCTGGCATCGTAGCTGGTGCCAATCAGGTTGCGGTTGGCATCGTACAGTTCCAGCACCACGCCTTTCAGTTCGGGGTCTTTGTTGGCGATGTTGATCAAGTAAGTCGAGTTTTGCCGGAAGATGTACGGATACTCGATTTTCGACTTGCTGCCGCCTTCGCCGTCAATCTTGTAGCTTTTCAAGAACGTGGTGCCGTCGGGCAGGTTGCCGATGATTTTTTCGGTGTATTTCTCCGCCTCGCACTGGGCAAAAGCTGCATTGGCAGCCCCAAAAAAGAAAGTGAGTAACAAAGAGGCAACGAGGGTCTTTTTCATAGAATCAGCCAATAGTTGTTTTCAGTGAATATCGGGTATGCTTCTTGAGTAGTTAGTCATGAGTCGTAAGTGGTAAGTTTAGGAGTCGAAACCGGTAATGATGCTCAACTTACGACTTGCCACTTACTACTTATCACTTCTTACTGTTCATTAATACGAAATCAGAATGCTTAGGTAATCTCAGCCTTTGGTGATTTTCTCACGCACGGCCACGGTTGCCGTGTAGATGTTTTCGATGTCTTTCTCGGTGAAATCAATGCGGCTGGTGCTTTTGCCCACAATCGTGGGGATGCCGTTGATTTCCTCCACCTTGGATTCCTTGTATTCGTTGGTCACCTTGATGGCATCGAACTGCTTTTTCAGATTGTTCAAATCGGCGATGAGGCTTTGTACGTTGGCATCGTCCTTGTAAAAATCCAGCAACAGCAACAGTTGGTCGAGGATTACTTTCTGCTCGCCGACGCGTTCTTTGAACTGCTGGCTGGGGTGTTTTTTCACCACTTCGCAGGTCAAGTACAGCGACTCCACCCAACCGCCGGTCAGAATCAGCACGCTCTGGTTGGAGCGGTTCTGGTCTTGCAGGTACGAATTGATTTTCTCGAAATTCTGCGTCGTAATCAGCAACAGCGAGTCGAGGTTGCTGCTGTTGGTGGCCAGCCGCTTGATGGTGGCGAAATCAAAGAACTGACCGATGTTGAGGCCGTTGGCCATCTCGGTCACGGCATCCAAATATTTAATGGCATCCTGCTTCTGGTCGTAGATGTTGGCATAGCCGAGGTCGGTGCTATACACGCCGAGGTTCAACGCTTGGCGGAAACTGGTGTTGTAAGCCGACTGGTTGCCGGTCGGGTTGAGCAGCTTGCCGTCGTATTTGGCACCTTGTTCCTTGATGAGAACCGAAATCTCGATGGGGGAAGGAATGGACTGTATGAACTCGTTGACCACTTCCTTGGATACCGCCGCCTGCTTGGGTTGTGCATTGGCGAGACTGTCCAACAAAGCTTTTTCGTCTTGTTTTTTGTTGCCGCCGCAAGACAGCAGCGCAAAGGCTGCAAATCCTACCAGTACTTTTCTCATAGCGTATTCGAACGGGTTAGTTGGGAGATTAACGCAGTAAAAGTAATTGTATTTCAGGTGTTTACAAGTGT
>JALOMD010000545.1 GCA_025455595.1 Cytophagales bacterium
TGACGTTTTTCGTTTGACGTTTTTCGTTTGACGTTTTTCGTTTGACGTTTTTCGTTTGACGTTTTTCGTTTGACGTTTTTCGTTTGACGTTTTTCGTTTTGGGCAAAAATTGCCCAAAACGAAAAAGTCCCGTAGGGACGGTCTGTCTGTAGCAATTCCGCATCGCAATAGAAAAAGCTCCGTAGGAGCGGTCCTGACGTTGTGTTGTCAATTGGGCCGCTCCTATGGAGCTTTTTTCTGTAATGGCTCTGTAATTCTACAGACGGTTCGCCCCTACGGGGCTTCGGTGTTTTGGGCAAAAATTGCCCAAAACGCAATTGTCAGAACCATGATTCGCAGGATTAAAGGATTGCCTTGATTAAAACAGCAATCATGTTAATCCTTTAATCCTGCGAATCATGGTTCTGACAAAAAACGATAAACGAATCACAGAATCTTTATCCCGACCGAAACCTGATACAACCCGCCGCGTGGCTTGCCGAGATTCACCCTGTCCCAGTCGGCGGTGGGCGTGAGGGCACCTTCGTAGCGGGCATCAATCGTGAGGCTGCCTACATCCACGCCGAGGCCAGCCTGGTAGCCCAGCACCGCCCGGCGGTAGGCTGCCTCCACACTGCCCAAGTCACGCACAAACTCCCCTACCCCTCTGCCTTGCAGGTTGTACGAACCCATCGGCCCGCCGAAGATACGGATGTTGAACGCGTTGTTCTGAATCATGGTCAAGCCCACCAGCACCGGCACGTCCACGTTTTGCAGGCTCAGGCGGTACGTACCCGTCCGCACGTTGGGGTCAACCGACTGGTCAATGTTGAGCCGTGCCCCTTTGGTGGCGAAAAACGCCTCGGGCTGGATGTACAGCTTGCCGAGGTTGAACCGCAGGAAAATCCCCGCGTTGTAGCCGAGCCGGTACTCGGACGAAAAATTGCGCGTTTCGCCCACCAGTGTGGACAGATTCAGGCCGGCCTTCGGGCCGAAGGTGAAAAGCGGCGGCTCGTCGCGTTGGGCATGGGCTGCGAGTACGCACAAAGCGGCGAAAAACGTAAGGAAGGTTTTCTTGATCATGGCTGTAGTGAGGTTTGTGTGAGAATAACGACTTGGGCATGAAATCATTGCGCCGCAATGGACGAAAGTCAAAAACCGTTCCAATGCGTTTACGGATCAGCGAGCCGGAGGTTGTGACTGTTTATCATTAGTGTCGGCGAGCCGACTGAGGTAAGCCCACGAGCCATCCGAACATTGCGTTAAGAGTTCCGTTCTGTCCGTAGCGAGGAGTATGAAATCCCTCACGGCAAGTTCGCGAACCGGCGTTTTAGCCGTTCCCGCCAGTGCGGGATTTGTTAATTTTTGCCCAAAACGCTGCTCACCTTCGCAATCCAGCATCATGTGATTTGCATTATTTTTGCATACTTTTGGCTTTTGCTCATCAACACGTCTTTTGCCAAACCACATGAAATGGATTGCTCCCGTTTTCAGCCTACTCCTCACCGCTGGGCTGGTTGTTGCCTTGAATACCAAAATCGGCCAGGTGCCGCCGTTCGGCAAGTTTCTCAATCCTTTCGGCGGCTTTTGGGCCAATGCCGAAGTTGCCGCTGAAAACCCTGAGGAAAAACTCTCCCTACCCGACCTGCGCGGCGAGGTCACCGTGTTGTTCGACGACAACCACGTTCCGCACATTTTCGCCCAAAACAATCACGATTTGTATTACGCCCAAGGCTACCTGACAGCCCGCGACCGGCTCTGGCAAATGGAACTGCAAACGCTTGACGCAGCCGGCCGCACTTCGGAAATCATCGGCGAACGGACACTCGAACGCGACCGCTACACGCGGCGGCGCGGCATGGTGCCGGCCGCCAAAGCCGCCCTGCAAGCCATGATGGCCGATCCCACCACCCGCGAAGTGCTGGAAGCGTATTCGGCCGGTGTAAACGCCTACATATCAAGCCTTTCGCCCGCCGAATACCCAATCGAATACAAATTGCTCGACTACGCACCCGAACCGTGGGAACCGCTCAAATCGGCGTTCCTGCTCAAACAAATGGCTACCACGCTGGCCACCGGCGAAGACGATGCCCGCATGAGCAACATCCTGGAGAAGTTCGGCCCGGAAACAACGCGCAACCTCTTCCCCGACTACCCGTTCCGCGAAAGCCCGATCATTCCGGTGGGCACGAAGTGGACCAGCCCCCTCCCGGCCTCCCCCAAGGGGGAGGAGAAAAGAATCTCTTCCCAACAAATTCCTAAAGGTCAACTTGGTAAATCCAATGAAACAACCGCGACTGCCGCATTTGTCGGTTCTCCCTTCCCCCTTGGGGGAAGGGTTGGGGATGGGGGCTTTTTCGAGAATGCCCGCGAAATCGGGAGTAACAACTGGGCCTTGCACGGCAGCAAGACGGCCACCGGCTATCCCATGCTCGCCAACGATCCGCACCTCGACCTCACGCTGCCTTCGATTTGGTACCAAATCCAGTTGCACGGGCCGGATGTGAATGTTTGCGGGGCTTCGCTGCCGGGTGCGCCGGGTGTGATCAGCGGCTTCAACGAACGCATTGCGTGGGGCGTTACCAACGTGGGTTCGGATGTGATGGACTGGTACAAGATCAAGTTCGCCGATGCGGCCAAGAGCCAGTACGTACACGGCGGCAAAAACCTGCCCGTGAAGCGAGTGGTGGAAACCATCAAAGTGCGCGGCCAGCCCGATTTTGTGGACACAGTGCTGTACACGCACCACGGCCCCATTGTGTATGACGAGGGCATGAAACCCTACAACGGTCGCACACCCGTGGGCTGCGCCATGCGCTGGATTGCCCAAGAGCCGTCGAACGAGTTGGCGACGTTTTACCGCCTCAACCGCGCCAAGAACTACGCCGACTACACCGAGGCCCTGAAATTCTACGCCTCTCCGGCGCAAAACTTCGTCTTCGCCTCCGCCGACAACGACGTGGCCATTTGGCCCAACGGCAAGTTTCCGCTCAAATGGAAAGAGCAGGGCAAGTTTTTGCTCGACGGCTCCAATCCGGCCCACGACTGGCAGGGCTGGATTCCGCAACCGCAAAATCCGCACGTGCTCAATCCGCCGAGGGGGTTTGTGAGTTCGGCCAACCAGTTTTCCGCCGACACCACTTATCCGTACTACCTCGGCTGGGAATTCGCCTACTACGCACGCGGCGAACGCATCAACCAGCGGCTCACGGCCATGCAACGCGCCACGCCCGACAGCCTGCGGATGCTCCAAAACGACAATTACAACATCGCCGCCCGCGACGTGCTGGCGCAGTTGCTTTCGCACGTATCGCAAAACCAACTCAGCGGCGAGCAGATGGAAGCCTACCAAGTCATCGCCAAGTGGGACAAGCAGAACAACCCGGAAGCCGTCGGCCCGACGATTTTCACGCTTTGGTGGCAGTATTTCAGCGAAAAGCTTTGGGACGAGTTCGCCAGCTCGCCCGACAAGCCGATGCGCTTCCCCACCCGCGA
>JALOMD010000546.1 GCA_025455595.1 Cytophagales bacterium
GAACAGGCTGCGCGAAAACGACACGTCCACCCGTGGGCCGACGAGCCAGAAATTCGCGTCGTTGTAATTCTCCGGCAAGCGGATGCGGTTGAACTCCACGTTCAGGCTCACGGCCCCGTAAGGCTGGAAACGGTAGTTGAACTGCCCGACGGCGTTGACGATGGTGCCGTTAAAATACCGTCCCGTGAAGCCTTCCGTTGACCAGTTGAACAGTTTCCGCGCATCCGAGCCGTATTCCCAGAAAAATCCCGGCTGCTGGTAGCCGGTGTTGGCTGGCAGTTCCCGCCCGCCCGAATTGGTCGGGTCGAAGCCTTGGAACAGGTACGTGTAGTATTGGTAGGTGCCCACCGACAGAAAGCTTGTGTTCTGGAACTGCCAATTGTAGAAAATGTCCAAGTTGCGGTCAAGCGTGCGGCCGTTCAGTCCGAGGTACATTTGCAACTCCGCCCCCGGCCCGTGCGACACCAGCGTGCGGGAGTTTTCGGGATACCACGTGTAGTTCACGCCCGGATTGAATTGCCAGTAGGCGTTCCGCTCCACGTAGCCGATGTCGTTGATGTTGTAGTTGCGGCCCACGTATTCGTGCAGCCACTGGAAGCCCCAGTTGCGGTCTTGGTACTGTAGCCGCGTGCCGTGCGTGTAGCTGCCCGCTGCGTTGCCCGGTTGAAACGCTTGGTGGAAAAACGCCTTGCCCGTCCACTTGTTGTCGGCCGACAACAGGTTGTATTCCAAGCCCGCCATCCGTGTGAAACGTTCGCCGGGCAAGCCGCCGAAACGGTCTCGGTTAATGAAAATGCCCGCCACGTTTGACCGCGCCGACACCTGCCGTTGCACCGCCGCCACGGTGTAGTTTTGGGCCGCGATGCCCCGACGGGCATTGCGAGCGGTTTGCATGTTCATCAGGCCGATGCGCCAGTTTTTGTCTAATTTTCCGCTCAAACGCGCCCCGTACAGAATCGGGTTTTGTACAATTTGTCCCGTCAGTGTGTCGCGACCGATGCCCACGCGCCGCGAGAAAAACGGACGGTTCCGCTCCGACCCGAAGCTGTCGAACAAGTCGGCGTTTTCGAGGAAAAACTGGCGGCGTTCCGGGAAAAAAAGCTCAAAACGGCTCAGGTTTGTCACCTGTTGGTCAACCTCCACCTGCGAGAAGTCCGGGTTCACGGTTAAATCCAAATTCAGCGAAGGCGTGACGGCCACTTTTGCGTCAAATCCGGCGTTCTCCGTCCAGCGGTTCGGTGTCCGAAGCGGCATAATCGTACCGTCGTCTGATTCGGAAACGAAGCGGTTGCTCGCACCGGCCGTCACGTACGGAATCACCGACACATTCATGCCCGGATGCGGCAGCGGCTCGTCGAAATGCACCGTGCCCGTATAGGCCAGCGACGAAATGCGGTAGGCGATCGGCACCGGAGACCACGACGACCGTTGGTTGTTTTTCAGGTCGTGGCGGGCGAAATTCATCTTGAATTGCTGCGTGTTGCCTTTGTAACGAATCGTTTTGAACGGGATCACCATCTCGGCCACCCAACGGTCGGCATAGACTTTCACCCCCGACCGCCACTTGTTGTCCCACTCCGTCGCCACCCGTTCACCGTTGAAAATCAGCCCTTCGCGTTCCACTCCGAGCGGCGTGGTGTTGAACGTAAAGCCGTTCTGTCCGTCGCCAAACGGATCGAGGTAAAGCGTGAAGTTGTCGTTTTCGTCCCACTGGAAATCACGGCGCAGCGAACTGGCCACAAAGCGGCGGCCACGGTCTTGGTCGAAGCAAACCACGGCCACGTACAGGTTCTGGTTGTCGAACGTGAGGCGCACTTCCGTTTGGTTACGAGCCAGTGCGGTGTCGTTCGGGAAGTTGAGGATGAAATTCGTTGCCACAACGGCCCGGTGCCAAACGCTTTCGGTCAGTTCGCCATCTATCCTGATAACGGAGTCGGTTTTGCTGACGGTTACGGCGTATTCTCGCTTTTGGGCGTAGCTTGTTGAAACACAAAAAAGTGCAAAAAGCAGGAAGCTATGTTTTTTCACGGTAGAAGTCGGTCACGGACAAATGAAATTGCGAGGGAAAGCGAAATTGTTTTCGGTCAGGCGTGTTTCTGACGAGGGTTGTACTGGGCAACCGCTGGGCAAAATCCGAAGCCGACCGCGAAAAGGCACACGAATAGGCACACGAGACAACAGCAGCCGGGCAAGTCGGCTGGAACACGGCTCCGGGGAGGAGAACGGATGCGTCAATGCTTTGTCATCGTATGCAGATAAGGGAGCGACAATCAGGTAGCATTGGCAAAGTAAGTAAACAGGCTGCGGTTTTGCAACAGCCGCCCGACGAAAGCACTGACGTGGCCCTGTCGGCGTTTTGGGCGATTCCTGCCCGTCCGGCAGGCGGGTTTGCCCAAAACGCCTTCTGTTTTGCTTGCGGCCGAAGTTGCGCGAGCCTGTGGTTGCAGACTGGGCAAGTCTTCAAGATTTGCCCAGTCTGCATCCGGCCGAGCCTGTGACGATGAGATTGTTTCACCATTCCTCGCAATGGCGGGAATTTCACAAGCGTTTTGGCCGTTTTTTGCCCAAAACGCCAATTGAAGCAGTGTTTTAAAACAGTCTCCCGCACAGCGGACAGACTGATAAGCACCCGGAACGGGCCTGCAACTACTGCAAAAACTTGGCATTCTGACATTTTACTGTCGTACACAGAGCAAATACAGAAAACACTAAACTTTCTGTATTTGCGTCTCTGTTTCTCCTGTGCATTTGCTTCAGATTCAACTGTGGGGCAACGAGGCTGCAAACGCATATTCTAATCGAGCAAAGTTACATACGCAATCAGTAGAAATTATTTGAAATGCACTGTTTGAAACAGTAAAAAAACCGTTTCAAGCATTTTTTGCCTGAAACGCCGGACAATTTCGGTAACTGACAAATTTCTGTGCAACCATGTAACCCAAGAACACGTACAACCCATATGGAACACTGTGCGGGACAATTGAACCCGCCATTTTTTGGTGCGCTGGCATCTTTATCTTTCATCCTCTGGCCAGCATTCCAGCGTCGTCGCGCCATACTGCACTATCTCATACCATACACAGTGGCACCGACAAGCCATTGGGGCTACTGTATTTTGGCTTCACGCCAAATGCACATTACATCTGTTAGGACTTACGCAAAACTTTGACAAAGGTCTTGACGGTCAGTACGTTACGCGAAAACCTTTGCCAAAGATTTCATCACTGGACAAAAGAGCAAAGACGAAAGAAAAAAGAGATTTTGCTGGCTTGAATCACTCTTTTTTCTTGGCTCTTTCTTCTTTTCTCCAGTGATGAAGCCAAAGATAACCGCTTTGTTTTCAAGGACTCAAATTCTCGTTTGCGTACGTCCTATCTGTTTTATTTTCCAACCTACAATCCTCATCCAGCATGAAAACAACTACACTGCTTATCATCACATTTCTGTTGTGGCAAACGCAGCGAAGCGC
>JALOMD010000021.1 GCA_025455595.1 Cytophagales bacterium
GTCGGCGGGGTCGTTGTACTTGTAGTCCAAGGCCAGTTGCGTGTACTTGCGATTGGCCTCTTCGCTGATGGCGTGCAGTTCGCTGGAAAGCTTGTCGGAACCGATCAGATACACGTAATTCGGATTGCCCGCGTGGGCTTCGTCCATGCGACCAATCATGTCAATGTTGAGGTTGCACACGGTGTTTGCCAGCGGTAGGGCCGGGTGGTCTGTATAATATTCGGAGCCGAGCAGGCCTTTTTCTTCGCCCGATACGGTCATGAACAGCACGCTGCGGCGGGGGCCGTAGCCGTTGCGCCGGGCCTCCGAAAAGGCCTGCGCCAGTTCCAGCACAGCCGCCGTTCCAGATCCGTCGTCGTCGGCCCCGTTGTGGATTTCACCGTTGATTACGCCCACGTGGTCGTAGTGGGCCGTTATCACCACGATTTCGTCCTTCTTGTCGGTTCCTTCCACCAGCCCCAGCACATTTTCCGAAGAGACAACCTGCTCCTTGTTTTCGAACTGCATGGTCACGGTTGCGTTGGCAAACGGCTTGGGACGACGTTTGCGGCCGGCTTTACGTTTCCAGCGGGCCAATGCCGCATCGGAAACGCCGAACATTTCGGTCGCCATCTCCTTGGAGACAAACACCACGCCGTTTTGCTGCGCCTGCGTTTCCTTGTATTTGAGCACCAGGCGCGGCGTGGACAGAAAGCCCCGGTAGTTGGCCACAAACGTACCCACGGCCATGTCGTCGGGTTGCACCACGAACACGTAGGCGGCCCCTTTCTGGTAAGCCAAGGCCACTTTTTTGCGCCAGTCGGCGGCCCAGTCGGAAGGTTTGTCGGAGCCGGTGAGCAGGTTGCGGCCCTTTTTGTCGCGGGGTTCGCCGCTGAGAATCAGCACGGCCTTGTTGCGGACATCAGCCGCCCGGTAGTCCGAATACGCGTCCGTCTCGATGCCGTAGCCGCCGAACACGACTTCAGTTTCGGTCGGTTTCGGCACGCTCAATGAACCGAGCAGGTAGAAGTCTTTCAAGAAAACGCGCCGTTGCGTGCCGGTCTCAATGAACACCTCGCCCCAACTTTTGCGGACAAGCTCGAAAGGTTGGTAAAAACTGTCTTCGCCGCCGTCTTTTATCACAGTTTTCAAGTGATTGTTGAAAAACTGCTCGGCAATGTAATCGGCGGCCATTTTCTGGCCCGGCTCGCCGGTTTCGCGGCCTTGGAGACTGTCGGAAGCCAGAATGCGCAGGTGCCGCGACAAATCGGCGGCGGTGATGGTGGCCGCGTATTCGACGGACGGCGGGTATTGGGCAAAGCTGCAAAGGCTTGAGAGAAACAGGCAAACGACGAGGCGGAAAGCTTTCATGGACAAGTGATTAGTCGTAAGTGGTAAGTCGTAAGTGGGGATTAGCGGCAAACGTTTGGTAATCAAGTACTTGGGATATTTTCTTGTGCAGCGTTTTGGGCAAAAATTGCTTAAAACGCTTCGTGTAAAATTTTCCGCCCGGCGTAGGGAAATAGTCGTGGCATGACCCGGCACAACCATTTACGGGAGGCGATGCCTCAGTCATGCCACGACAACGCGGCGTTTTGGGCAAAAATTGTCCAAAACGTCATCCGCAAAAGTTCCGTAGGGACGGCCTGTTTGTATGAATCCCGAACGGTAGTAAAACAAAGCTCCGTAGGAGCGGCTCCGATTTGATTTCGTTGGCTGGGTCGCTCCTACGGAGCTTTTTTCATGACTCTCCGGATTTTTCTACAAACGGTTCGCCCCTACGGGGCTGGAAATCTGTCGTGTTCTGCTTCTTGCAGCGTTTTGGGCAAAATTTGCTTAAAACGAAATCTCACCCCCCAACCCCAAGGCCCAGTCCATGCCAAAGCGTGGAGTTTTTTCTCCCTCCCCTTGGGGAGGCCGGGGTGGGGCTGGCAAGTTCTTGTTTCGGCGCATGATTTCAAAGGCAAAAGCCAAAACAACAAACTTTCGGCATTCACAATACGTTAGGGAGTAAGTGTTTTCTAAAGTATCTTTGCGGCCATATTGCCGCTGCGTCCCGACCGCGTCTGGACTAAGATTCCTCGTACTTCTCAACCCCCCTTCTCTTTTCGATGAAATTGAATCTTCACCATTCGGAAGCATTCGCTTCACGCCACATCGGGCCTGACCAGTCGCAACAGACCGAAATGCTGAAATCTGTGGGCGTTGCTTCGCTGGAAGAACTGATTTCCCAGACCATTCCGGCCGCTATCCGGCTGAAAAAGCCGTTGAACCTGCCCGCCCCGCAAACTGAACACGCGTTTTTGCACACGTTCAGGGCATTGGCAAGCAAAAACACGGTTTACAAATCGCACATCGGGCTGGGCTACTACGACACTATTACGCCGCCGGTGATTTTGCGGAATATCCTCGAAAACCCGGCTTGGTACACCGCCTACACGCCCTACCAAGCGGAAATCGCCCAAGGCCGACTGGAGGCGTTGCTCAATTTCCAAACCACGGTGATAGACCTGACGGGCATGGAAATCGCCAATGCATCGCTGCTGGACGAGGCCACTGCCGCCGCCGAAGCCCTGCACATGCTGTTCAGCATGAGGAAAGGCAGCCGCAAAGATGCCAAGACCTTCGTGGTGTCGCATCACGCTTTTCCGCAGACCATCGCCCTACTCAACACCCGCGCCGAGCCGCTGGGCATCAACATTCGCGTGGTCAACCACCGGGAAGTTGACCTCACCGATTCGGACGTTTTCGGCGTTTTTCTGCAATATCCCGCCGCCGACGGCTCGGTGGAAGATTACACCAACTTTATCGCCGCTGCCCACGAGCAGGACATTTTTGTGACCGTAGGTGCCGATTTGCTGTCCCTGACGCTGCTTACGCCACCCGGCGAAATGGGGGCCGACGTAGTGGTGGGTTCGGCGCAACGTTTCGGCGTGCCGATGGGCTACGGCGGGCCGCATGCCGCCTTCTTCGCCACCCGCGAGGAGTTCAAACGGCAGATTCCGGGCCGCATCATCGGTGTTTCGGTGGACGCACAAGGCAACCGCGCCCTGCGCATGGCCTTGCAAACCCGCGAGCAGCACATCCGTCGCGAAAAAGCCACCAGCAACATCTGCACGGCGCAAGTGCTGCTGGCCGTGATGGCGAGCAGCTACGCTGTGTATCACGGGCCGCAAGGCTTGCGGGCCATTGCCGAACGCACCCACGGACTGGCGCAACTGCTGGCCAAAGGCTTGGAAAAAATCGGCGTAAAAACCTCCGCTGAGCACTTTTTCGACACCATTACTTTTGATGTAAAAGGTTTGGAGCAGCAAAAGGCCGTGCGCAAGGCCGCCGAGGCTCGCAAACGCAACTTCCGCTACGGCAGTGGCGGTTTGGTTTCAGTGTCGCTGGACGAGACCAGTGCCATTGCCGATGTGCAAGACATCATTGCGTTGGTGGCCGAGGGCATCGGGGCGACGAACCACATTGACCTGGCTCCGCTGGCCGAGGAAATTACGCTGAAATATCCCGCAACGCTGGCCCGGCGGTCGGCTTACCTGACGCATCCTGTTTTCAACACGCACCACTCCGAGCACGAGATGCTGCGATACATGAAGTCGCTGGAAAGCAAGGACTTGTCGCTGGTGCATTCGATGATTTCGCTGGGCAGTTGCACCATGAAGCTCAACGCCACCACCGAAATGATTCCCGTGACGTGGCCTGAGTTTGGCGGCCTGCATCCGTTTGCGCCGTTGAACCAGACCGAAGGCTACCAAGAACTGTTCAAGAACCTGAACGACTGGCTGTGCGAAATCACTGGGTTTGCGGCCATGTCGCTGCAGCCCAACTCCGGGGCGCAGGGCGAATACGCCGGCCTGATGGTGATTCGGGCGTACCACAAAAGCCGTGGCGACCACCACCGCGACGTGGCGTTGATTCCGGCCTCGGCCCACGGTACCAACCCCGCCAGTGCGGTCATGGCGGGCATGAAAGTGGTGATGGTGAAGACCGACGAGAAAGGCTACATTGACTTCAACGACCTGAAAGCCAAGGCCGAGCAGTACAAAGACACGCTTTCGGCGTTGATGGTCACGTATCCGTCCACGCACGGGGTGTTTGAGGAGAATATCCGCGAAATCTGCGATTTGGTTCACCAATGCGGCGGCCAAGTCTATATGGACGGTGCCAACATGAACGCCCAAGTGGGCCTGACCAGTCCGGCCAACATCGGTGCCGACGTGTGCCACCTGAACCTGCACAAGACCTTCTGCATTCCGCACGGCGGCGGCGGCCCCGGCATGGGTCCCATCGGCGTAGCGGCGCATTTGGCCCCGTTTTTGCCAAGCCCCCACCCAGCCTCCCCCAAGGGGGAGGAGAAAAACTCCCCTCCCCAAGGGGAGGGGTCGGGGGTGGGGCTACTCCCTTCCCCCTTGGGGGAAGGGCTGGGGATGGGGGCCGGGCCACTCCGCATCTCCGCCGCGCCCTGGGGCAGTGCCTCCATTCTGCCGATTTCCTACGCGTATATTGCCATGATGGGCGGCGAAGGACTTACGAACGCCACCGAACTCGCCATTCTGAACGCCAATTACATCAAGGCACGGCTGGAAGGGCACTATCCGGTGCTGTACACAAATGAAAACGGACGCTGCGCCCACGAGATGATTATTGACTGCCGGAGTTTCAAAGCGGCGGGCGTTGAGGTGGAAGACATCGCCAAGCGGCTGATGGACTATGGCTTTCACGCGCCTACGGTGTCGTTTCCGGTGGCGGGCACGCTGATGATTGAGCCGACCGAAAGCGAGCCGAAAGAGGAGTTGGATCGGTTCTGCGACGCGATGATTGCGATTCGGGAGGAAATCCGCGAAATCGAGGAAGGCCGCGCCGACAAGCAGGACAACGTGCTGAAACACGCCCCGCACACGGCGCAAGTGGCCTTGGCCGATGCGTGGAACCGCCCGTACAGCCGCGAAAAAGCCGTGTATCCGCTGCCTTATGTACGCAACGCCAAGTTTTGGCCCACCGTGAGCCGCATTGACAGTGCCTACGGCGACCGCAACCTCGTATGCGCCTGCGAGCCGATTGAAAGCTACGCCACCGAAGACGAGCGGATGGCAGCGTTGAAATAAGGCTTCTGGGTTTTCAGGTGTTTTGGGCAATTTTTGCTCAAAACGCGTGAAACCTCACCCCCGGCCCCTCTCCCACGGGAGAGGGGTGTGTTTCGGGGTTAACCGAGCCTCTCATCCAAACGTGTTCGGGACAAAAGACTCGTATGGTTGAAAAGTCACCCCTCTCCCGTGGGAGAGGGGATGGGGGTGAGGGCTTTCGCCGTTTTAGCCAAAAAACGCCCAAAACGCAACTGTGCATCGCCAAAAACAAATCGAACTTTTTCAATGCCTGATGTTTCATGTTTGCCGCCCGCACCACTACTGTTTCACCGACACAATACCTGCGCGAAGAACGCCAGCGTATCCGTGAGAAAGACGGCAAGTACGAATACTTGGACGGACAACTCGTATTCATGCCCGGAGCCAGTACAAGTCACAACGTTATCAGTAGCAACATAAACGCACTCCTTTGGTTCGAGCTGCGAGACCGCGACTACATCATTTGCCAGTCTGACCAGCGGGTTCATAACGCCAAGGCCAAAAGCTATCTGTACCCGGACGTGGTGGTGATTCCCAAGCCGCCGCAGTATGCAGACGATTTGTTCGATACGGTGACCAATCCCGAAGTGATGTTCGAAGTGTTGTCCGAAGGCACCGAAGCCTACGACCGGGGCGACAAGTTCTTGGTTTACCGGCAAATGGATTCTTTCCGAGAATACGTGTTGATTGCGCAAGACAAACCGCTTATAGAGGTTTTTTATAAAGAAAGCGGCGACACGTGGCGGATAGACACCTACCGCTCGGCGGATGACGAGGTTTGGTTCCGGTCGCTGGGCATCCGCTTGCGATTGCGTGACATTTACGCAAAGACAGACTTGAAACTGTAGAACCCGGCGTTTTAACGGCCTCACCCCCGGCCCCTCCCCGACACATCGGGGCAGGCTTCCTACAGAGAGGGGAGCCAAAACTCCTCCCTTTGAGGGGAGGCCGGGTGGGGCTTCCCATTACCAACGACTTATTTTTTTGCATGGGGATAGATTTACTTGATTTTAGTGTCCAGGCGTGGTGGGTTCTGCTTTTGTTCGGATTGTTTGCGGGCAGTGTGGTGCTTTCGCTTTTTTACCAATTGTATTTTTTCAGGAGACTGGCTTTTTATCGGCAATCGGAACCAAGTGTTGGTGCCTCCGCGATGCAGGAATTACCGGGGGTGTCGGTAGTGGTGTGTGCTTGGAACGAACTGGAAAATTTGAAGAAACTGCTGCCCGTACTCTTGGAGCAAAACTACCCCAAGTTTGAAGTGGTGGTCGTGGACGACCGTTCGGACGAGGAATGCTACGAGTACCTGTTGTTCGAGTCATTGAAAGAGCCGCGTTTGCAACGGGTGCGCATTGACGACACACCCGACCATGTTTCATCAAAGAAATACGCCCTGACGCTCGGAATCAAAGCCGCTCAATACGACTGCCTGCTACTCACCGATGCCGACTGCCTGCCGCAAAGCAAAGACTGGATTGCCCTGATGACCAGCGGCTTACGCAACGACAAGCAGGTAGTGCTGGGATTTTCGCCGTACCGGTACAGTGGCGGCTGGCTCAATTTCCTGATCCGGCACGAAACCTTTTACACGGCTGTACAGTATATGTCATTTGCAGTAGCCGGGATACCTTACATGGGCGTGGGCCGAAACCTCAGTTACCGCAAGTCGCTGTTCCTGCAAAACAAAGGGTTTCGGTCGCACTTGCGGGTAGTGGGCGGCGACGACGACCTGTTCGTTTCAGAAGTGGCCCGTCGGAACAACACCGCTGTGTGCCTCGACCCTGACGCGTTCACCATCTCGGAGCCGAAAAGAACCTTTGGGGCATGGCTGAGGCAAAAACGGCGGCACTTGGCGGTGGGGAAAAAATACCGTTTCGGCACCAAGGTGCTACTGGGCGGCTTGTTGCTGTCCCAAGGGTTGTTTTGGGCTTGCGGCATACTTTTACTGGCACTCTGGGCGTTTGTACCTTTTGTAGCGGCGGGTTTCCTGCTCCGGATTGTGTTGCAGGCATGGTTCATGCAGCGCACGGCCCGTCGGCTTGATGCCAGCGTCAGTTGGTACACCTTGTTGGTTTTCGAGGTGCTTTACCTTTTTTACTACCTTTTCGTCGGAACTTGGGCTTTACTTACCAAACGCGCCTCATGGATTTAGACAAAGAGTTTTCGGCCAAGGCCCTTGAAGATTTCAAGCTGGTTGACCAAGCCATCGGCGGAGACCAGAAAGCCTACGCCGAATTGATGAAGCGGTACAAAAAGCCGCTTTACCATACCGTACTGAAAATGGTGCGCAACGTGGACGATGCCGAGGACTTGACCATCGAGTCGTTTGCCAAGGCGTTTCGCAACTTGGACAAATTCAAGAAAGATTTTAGCTTCAGCACGTGGCTGTTCCGCATTGCCACCAACAATTGCATTGATTTCCTGCGCAAGAAAAAGCTCGAAACCATGCGGCTGGCCGGCTCGCTTCGCGACAGCAACGGCGACGAGGTGGCGATGGACATCAAAGACACGAACCTGAACCCGCAGGAAGAGGCCATCAAAGACCAGAAAAACGAAATCATCCGGCTCATCATCCACAAATTGCCTCCCAAGTACCAGACGTTGGTGAACCTGCGGTATTTCCAGGAGTTGTCTTACGAGGAAATCGCCGAGGAACTCCAGGCTCCTCTGGGGACTGTGAAAGCCCAGCTACACCGTGCCCGCGAATTGCTCTACGATCTGGTGAAAAACAAGCAAGAGCACATTTAAAAACGATGCTTCGTTCTTCGATGCTCCGTGCATCGCAATTTGGACAAAGCGTTTTGAGCAAAAATCGGCCAAAACGGCAAACTGCAAACGACAGACGAAGAACGAAGCATCGAAGAACGAAGCATCGAAAACATTTGGAACTCATCCGCAAGTATTTCCCCGACCTTACGCCCCGGCAGCAGGAGCAGTTTGCCTTGCTCGACCCGCTTTACCGCGACTGGAACGCCAAAATCAACGTGGTTTCGCGCAAGGACATTGACGCTTTGTACGAAAAGCACGTGCTGCATTCGCTGGGCATCGCCAAAGTGATTCAGTTCAAGCCGTTCACCGAGATACTGGACGTGGGTACCGGCGGCGGTTTTCCGGGCATCCCGCTGGCCGTTCTGTTTCCGCAGTGCCGTTTCCACTTGGTTGATTCCATCGGCAAGAAAATCAAGGTGGTGCAGGAGGTGGCCCAAGGCTTGGGACTGACCAACGTGACGGCCGAGCAAATCCGCGCCGAGCAGTTGCAGGAAACCTACGATTTCGTGGTGAGCCGCGCCGTGACGGACATGACCGAATTCTACGGCTGGGTGCGCAACAAAATCAACAAGCCTTACCAACACGACCTGCGCAACGGCATTCTGTACCTCAAAGGCGGCGACCTCACCGAAGAACTCAAGGACGCGAAAGTACCGTACAAGCTGTTTCCGTTGAGCGATTATTTTGAAGAAGAGTTTTTTGAGACCAAGCAGGTGGTGTATGTGCCGGTGAAGTGATGGCCGACAGCGAGTGTGGATTAAGTATCGTTTTGGGCAAAAATTGCTCAAAACGCTTGTGATACCAGCGTAGTGTTAGTGGTAAAACGACTGTTTTAGCCATTTTTTCCCTAAAACGCAGAGAGGCGACCCGTCTCCGGGCCGCCTCTCTGCGTTTTTTAACAAGATCCCCATTTGATCAATAGCCTGTGGTTTGTTGAGGCTTGAGGTTTGCATTGGCATCTAGTTCGCTCGTCGGAATTGGCCAGTTCCATTCGCGTGCTGTGGATCCAATACTATCTACCGTGGATTGCAAGGCCACATCTGTACGGACAATGGTCTTCGTTGTCCTTTTCACGTCAAACCATCTGTGCCCTTCTACAAACAATTCCCTGCGTCTTTCGTCAGCAATGGCATCCAACAAGGCTTGTCCCGCTAAGGTTACATCGGTGTATTCCTTGATGCGGGCTGCACGTAAGGCATTCAAATCGGCCAAAGCATCGGATTCTTTGCCGGTTTGCAAAGCACGCGCCTCGGCGCGAATCAGATACATTTCGCCAGTTCTCAAAGCCTTCCAGTTCACAATATTATCCAAAGCCGTTCCTTTGCCCAAGTGTTTGTTGACGATTTTACGTGTGTTTCCGCTCAATACCCGTGTTCCGATATAAGCAGGGTAACGGATATCGTTCGTCTTGTCGTACAGAGCCTCAAGTGGTGCCGAAGGGCGATAGCGGTTACGATTAGTGCTTGCGGCATGGATGTTAGCGGACGGGGTGCCTTCACCAGGGTTGAAGCTCACAGCCCAAAGCACTTCGGCAACGGAGCCGTCTTTCCATATTTCGGGAAACGCAGTTTTTGATGCCAAAGGAACGGCAGTTATTACTTGGGTGGCAAAAGTCTCAGCCTCTGCGTAATTCTTGGCATACAGGTGCATTCTCGCCAATAAGGCCCTTACTGCGTTACGGTCGAGCTTTGTTTTGTTGGTGTTGGAGTTAATAGCCGCATCTACGTCTCCCAAAAGGGTTTCTGCTTCCTGCATATCTTTGAATATGGCATCCCAAGTCTCCTTCACCGACAACCGAGAGGGCAGGTCTTCTGCGTCAACAGAGGTTTTGTAGGGTATTCCTTTTGCCGTTGAGTTGCGTTCGTAGCTCTCTCCCCAAAAACGAAGCAAATCAAAATGCACCATTCCCCTGATTGCCAAGGCCTGACCTTTTAGGCGGTTTACTTTTTTGGCATCTTCGGTGGTAAACCGGTCAATGTTACGCAAAACCAAATTGGCTTGGCCAATCACATAATAGGCCGAACTCCACGCAAGGTCAATGTCAGCTTCGTCGGCCGTGTATTCCCAGTTTGTTTGGTTCTGGAAATTAGCCAAGTCTTCGCCAGTTTGCACTATATTATCACTCATCATGTCGGGCAGCGTTCCCCATGTGCCAGATGTTTGTCCTCCGTTGCCAAAATACCCAACTTGACGGAAGGCTGCATAAGCCCCTGTGAGAGCAAACTCGTAGTCTTTGAGGTTGGTAAAAATTTGCGAACCGTCTTTGTTAAACTCAGGTTCCACTTCGAGCACTCTCTCGCATGAAGAAAGGGCCAACAGTATCACACTCAGTACTGTAGTTATAAATGATTTTGAGAGTTTCATATCAAGGATGTTTTAATTTGAAACATTACAAACCGATGTTCAGTCCAAAGGTGACTGTCCGCAAGGCAGGATATTGCGCACCTACCAACGAACCGTCGGTTATCTCAGGGTCAAAACCCCTGAACTGAGTCCATGTGAACAGGTTTTGGCCTTGCGCGAACACACGCACGCTCCTCAACTTAACAACATTGAGCACTGAGGTGGGCAAGGCGTAAGACACGTTCAGGTTACGGAGGCGGAGGAAATCGCCGTTCTCGACAAACCGGGTGGTATTGGCTCGGTAAGTATTGCCTGGCCGGGGTATGTTGGTGATGTCACCCGGTTGTTTCCATTCGTTAATCAGATCAGCCGACATGTTATCGAAGAAATAGGCAGGGTTCTCTACGTTGTTCCGGTCATTATTGAAAATCACGTTACCGGAAACAAAGCTAAAGAATGCGTTTGCCTCGAAACCTTTGAATCGAAGGGCTGTTCCAAAACCGCCGAAGAACGGAGCTTCCGTCGTACCTACAATCACCCGATCAGCAGGGTTGAAGGTTTCGGTCAGTTCTCCATCCAGACGCACATACTGCGCATTGCCGTTGGCGGGGTTAACGCCCGAATAGCGAACTACATATAAGGAGTTCATCTGTTCGCCTACGCGGTTGATGAAGTTTCCGCTAATGATTTCCTGTTGAGTGCCCACCAGACTAAGTATTTTGTTCCAGTTGCGGGTCAGGCTTACGTTGGCTGTCCAAGTGAAGTCACCAACTTTGACCAAGTCACCGTCCAGCGAAAACTCTACGCCTCTGTTTTGCAACTCACCGATGTTTGTAACGATGGAGCTAAAACCGGAGGTTCTGGAAAGTTGCCGATCAAGAAACAGACTTGATGTGATGGAATTGTAATATTCCACTGATGAACGCAGCCGACCTTTGAGAATAGCGAACTCGATGCCAGTGTTGAAAGTGGTTTTTCGTTCCCATTGCAAATTAGGGTTTGCAAGTTGTGTTTGCGTCAAGCCACCTATACCGTTGTAAACGGAGCGTCCGTATAATTCGCGGGAAGCAAAATCAAGTGTAAAGCCATTCGGATCAAGCAAGGCTTGGTTACCCGAAGAGCCATAGCTGATTTTGTATTTGAGTTCGTTGAATACGTTCTTAAGACCAGACATGAAGTTCTCCTCGGTCACAATCCAGCTAAAACCAACCGAGCCAAAGGTGGCGAAGCGACGGTTTTCACCGAAACGAGAGGATCCGTCACGACGCGCCCCAACGTTCAAGAAATACCGATCCCGGAACCCATACTTGATCTCGGTAAAGTAGGAAAGCAAGGAGTTTTCCCGGCCGCCACCTCTAACCAACGGAATGAAGTTATTGGTGGAGTTGCCGGGTGTAATGCCTGCTTCGTTTTGGAACGCACCCGCCAAACCGAAACCCGTGAAACCAAGGTTACGACCCCGTGAGTTCACTATCTCGTTGAACAAACCTACAGACAGCGTGTGTTCTTCACCAAACTGCGTATTGTAGGTAATGGAGGTGGTGCCGGTGTAACGGAAAGAACGGGCGTAATCACGGGCAAAACTGCCTTGGTTACCCAGTTGGGAACGGCCTGTGACGGTAGTAGGGCCAGCGTAAAACGTGTTTTCATTTGATACGAAATCACCGCCCCAGCTTGTTCTTACCCTCAATCCCTTCACAAAAGGAATTTCGTAAGCTGCATACACGTTACCAACTCCTTTAAGCTGTTGCCGCAGGTTGTTGTTACCGAGCAGTTCTTCGAGTGCATTGGGCTGCCCAGACACCATCTGGGTAAAGTTTCCGTCCTCATCGTACGGTGTTTCATACGGGTTGATCCAACGAATGGCGTTGAGAGGCGTGGAAAGGCCGGAGTTTGCTTCGCTGGTGTTGGAAAACTCCGAATAACCAAAAGTAGAATTCAAGCCGAAAGTAAAGCCGCCGGAGCCGCTTTCTATGTTTACTCTCCCAGTGTAACGCCGCAGGCCTGTATTCTGTACGGTACCTGTCTGGTCAAAGAGCGAGCCCGACAAAAAGTAAGTCGTTTTGTCAGAACCGCCCGAAACACTCAATGTATGAGAGGCTGTGCGGCCCGTGCGGAAAAACACATCCTCCCAGTTGGTGTTTATCTGCCGGAGCCTTGCCACATCTTCGTCCGTCCATTCGTAAGGGTTGCCACGCGACAATTCGTAATCCAGTTTTTGGTTCGAGTCCATGAGTTTCAACCGGTTCACAGGCGGCGAGGATGCACCGTATTGAACGTCGTAGTTAAGCTGTGCCTTGCCACTACGGCCTTTTTTGGTGGTAATTACTATTACCCCGTTAGCACCACGAGAACCGTAAATTGAAGTGGA
>JALOMD010000547.1 GCA_025455595.1 Cytophagales bacterium
ACCAAATCGTACGGCGGCACCGGGCTGGGCCTGGCCATTTCCAAGGAACTGGCCCGCATGATGAACGGCGAAATCGGCGTGGACTCGAAGGCCGGCCAAGGCAGCACGTTCTGGTTCACGTTCGAGGCCCGCGAAACCACCATCAGCCCGGCCCCGGAAAACACGCGCGATGACGAATTCCGCGCCGGTGATTCGTTCGGCGGCAGCCGTCCGTTCGTGCTGCTCACCGACGACAACGCCGTGAACCGCACCGTGGCGGGCGAAATCCTGCAAAAAGCCGGCTGCGAGGTGGAAATGGCCGAAAACGGCTTCGATGCCATCGAAAAAGTACGCCAAAACGCCGCCGACTCGCACCGCCGCAAGTACGACCTGATTCTGATGGACATCCAGATGCCCGACATGGACGGTGTGACGGCCACGCAGCGCATCCGGGCGTTGGGCTTGCCCAACCTGCCGCCCATCATCGCCATGACGGCCTATTCCATGCGCGAAGACCGCGAGAAATTCATGAGCCAAGGCATGGACGACTACATCGCCAAGCCCATCCGCGCCACGGCGTTGATTCGCAAGGTGAAGGAATGGATCAGCGGCCCCCCGGCCCCATCCCAGCCTCCCCCCAAGGGGGAGGAGAAAAACTCCCCTACCCTTGGGGATGGGCCGGGGGTGGGGCTTTCTCCCCCTTCGGAGGCCGGGCTTCTCCTCAACTTGGAGGTGGTGAACCAATTGAAAAAATACGGCGGCGAGGAGATGGTGCTGGCCACGCTGGAAGAGTTCATTGCCGAGGCGAGGCAGCAAATGGTTGACAGCCAAGCCGCCCTGGCCGACAAAGACTACAAGAGCATCCTGAGCCACCTGCACACTCTGAAGGGGAACGCCGGGACGCTGGGAATCGAAAAAATTGCTAATTTGGCCCGCTCAACCGAAGCCGCCTTGAAAAACAACGAAACCAAGGGCTTGAAGAAAAGCTTGGCAAACATCAGTCACGAAATAGAAACATTCGAGCAATCGTACAAGGATATTTTACAGGAGAGTGTGTAGTGGTAAGTCATAAGTGACAAGTGGCAAGTGGCGTTTTGGGCAAAAATTGCCCAAAACGGTAGTTGGTCAGAACCTTGATTGATTTCGCCGAATTTGCGTTTCGTAGGATTGGAGAATTGACATGATTGAAAACAAAGCCGTCATGAAAATCACGACAATCAGCGTTTTGAGCAAAAAACACCCAAAACGTATCAAATAAAAAATCTGTAAAACTCTATAAAAACACAGAAAATCAACAATCAACCATTTAACAATACAACCATTCAACAATGGCCGAATCTAAAAAAGTACTCATCGCCGAAGACAGTTCGGTGATTCAGAACCTGACCAAGAAAATCCTCGAGCAGCAAGGCTGCGTCATATCGTCGGTCAAGAACGGCGAACAAGTGCTGGAGGCTCTTGAAAAAGAGCATTTCGACATCATTTTGCTCGACATCAACATGCCCGTGATGGACGGCATGGAATGCGCCAAACGCGTGCGTGCCCTCCCTGACCCGACCAAATCGAAAATCCCGATGGTAGCCATCACCGGCAACGCCAAAAACTACACAATGGAAGAGTTCCAAGCCGTGGGCATCAACGAATACCTGCCCAAACCCCTCAACTTCGACCACTTGGTTGACGTGGTGAAAGGACTGACGAAATAATGGCTGTATTGTTGTCTTGTCAAATTGTTGCACACGGCGTTTTGGGAAAAAAACGCCCAAAACGCTACAACAGACCCTTACGACTTTGTGCTCACAAAACAATTTGGCGAGGGAACAATACAATCATCCAAAAATAGAACAGCATGAAATACACGCCTCAGTTTCTTTCTAAAATCGAGGACATTTTCGCCGAGTCTGATTACATATTGCGTTACGAAAAAGGCAATTTCAAGACCGGCTGGTGTGTGCTGAAAGACACCCGCGTGGTGGTGGTGAACAAATACCTGCCGCTCGAAGGGCGCATCAACAGCGTGGTGGATATTTTGCGCACTTTGGAATTGAACACTGAGAAAATGACCGACAAAAGCCTGAAGCTGTTGGCCGAATTGAAAATGACCGGCCTCCCCCAACCCCCTCCCAAGGAGGGGGCTTCTTTTTCCCCCTCCTTGGGAGGGGGCCGGGGGGAGGCGGTTTGACTTATGCGCGTCACACTGTTGGGCACCGGCACTTCTCAGGGCGTTCCGGTCATCGGGTGCAACTGTGAGGTGTGCCGCTCGGTTGATTTCCGCGACAAGCGGCTGCGCACTTCCGTCCACGTGCAAGTCGGCGACGTGAGCATGGTGGTTGACACCGGGCCTGACTTCCGGCAGCAGATGCTGCGCGAACGCATCAACACCCTGCACGCGGTGCTTTTCACGCACGAGCACAAAGACCACACCGCCGGCCTCGACGACATCCGGGCCTACAATTTCCGGCAAAACCACGTGATGCCCGTCTATGCCCGCCGACCGGTGCTCGACATCCTGCAACGCGACTATGCCTACGCCTTCGCGGAATTCAAATATCCCGGCATTCCGCAAATGCAACTGCACGAGATTGACACCGAGCCGTTTGATGTGCTGGGCGTGCCGGTAATTCCCGTCGCGGTGTTGCACTACAAGCTGCCCGTGCTGGGCTTCCGCATCGGCGGCTTTTCGTACATTACCGATGCCAATTACATTCCGCCTGCCGAGATGGACAAACTGCGCGGCTCGCGGGTGATTGTGTTCGATGCCTTGCAGCAAGAACCGCACTTGTCGCATTTCAACCTGAGCCAAGCGGTTGAGATTCTGGAAGAACTGCGGCCAGAACAAGCCTATCTGACGCACATCAGCCACCGCATGGGCCTGCACACGGAAGTGAACAAACTGCTGCCGCCGTTTATCCGGTTGGGCTACGACGGCCTGCGCCTTGAAATTTAGTCGTGAGTCATTGGTCTTGGGTCTTGAGTAGCGTTCTGAACAAAAATTGCCTAAAACACCTGCCTGTCGGCAGACAGGGATTGTTGAGCCAACTTCCGCTAC
Organism: Cytophagales bacterium; assembly: GCA_025455595.1. Classification (GTDB taxonomy): domain Bacteria; phylum Bacteroidota; class Bacteroidia; order Cytophagales; family 172606-1; genus Xanthocytophaga. Next base: position 3,029 of record JALOMD010000547.1, read on the forward strand.
CAAGCGTTTTGAGCAAAAACTGCTCAAAACAAACAGATTGATGAGGCGGCTTTTCGCCTCGCCTTCCACAACCTTTAGATGAACGGTTTGCATTTTGCCGTTACAATTCCTTTTTTGCGGAATCACAAATGCAGCGTGACAGGCCGGGCCGGACATTTTGAGCAAAAACTGCCCAAAACGCCAGCCTGTAGCTTTTAACTTTCAACCTTCAACTTTCAACCTATGAAAAAAACAACGATTTTCGCATTCGCCTGCCTGTTGGGCATCACCGCCGCACTGGCCCAGAACAAAAGCCCGCGTGTCGAGGCTTCGAGCAAAAACATCAAAGTGGCTTACGGCCAGCCGTCCAAACGGGAGCGGGTCATTTTTGGGCCGGGCGGCTTGGAACCGTACGGTAAGGTGTGGCGCACCGGGGCA
>JALOMD010000548.1 GCA_025455595.1 Cytophagales bacterium
CACAATGTAACGCAACACCACCTGCTCCTTGCGAGACGGCGTGTTGCGTTTTTCTTTTGGGGCATCGTTGGTTTCGGCGGGCCGCTTGTTCAGGTAGGCTTGCACAATCACGCCCGAAACGGCGGGACTGAAGTACATTTCGCCTTGGGCCACGGTGCGCAGGGCCGTGTGGATATCGTCCAGCGTGGAGTCTTTGAGCAAGTATCCGGCGGCCCCGGCTTCGGCGGCTTTGAGGATGTAGTCTTCGTTGTTGTGCATCGAAAGCACCAAGCAGCGGGTGGAAATTTTCTCCTTGGACAACATCTGCACCACTTGGATGCCATTGAGCAGCGGCATGGCGATGTCAACGAGCAGCACGTTGGGCAACAGTGCCTTGGTCATTTCAACGGCTTCTTGTCCGTTGGATGCCTCGCCTACGATTTCAATTTCGGCGAAGCCCTCCAACACAGACCGCAGTCCGTTGCGCATCAGCGTGTGGTCGTCGGCCAATAATACGGTGGTTTTGTTCATTGTATGGTTAGTTTTACTCACATAACGACTAAAATAACGATTAAAAACGCAGAAATACCAGCAGAATCAGACGGGATTTTTCATCAAGAACGTGTTTTGGGTAAAAAATGCCCAAAATGGATTGCCCAGGCGGGCGTGTAGCCTTGCGTCCCGACGCGTCGGGATTGCTCAAAACGTTTTCAGTTCTCTGAAATTGGCCTTTCAACTTTCGTCACCGATTGTTTCTGCCGCTTTTTTGCCTTCCTCCTCGGCCAGCAGTGTCACCCGCACTGTCGTCCCCCGGCCGGGTGCCGACGTTACGCTGATTTTCGCATTCACCAAGCGTGCCCGTTCCACAATGTAGCTCAGGCCGTGGCGGGCGGTGTTGCCTTGCCGTTTTTTGCGCAGTTCGGCCATGTCGAATCCGATTCCATCGTCGGCCACCACCAAGCGCAGTTTGTCGCGGCTTGCCGTCAGCGCGACTTGCACCGACTTGGCATTGGCGTACTTGACGGTGTTGTTGAGGCTTTCCTGTGCGATGCGGTACAAGGCCACCTCCACCTCGTGAGAAAGCCGCCGGTCTTCCATGTTGGTGGAAAACGTGACGGACAACCCGGTGTTTTTGGAAACCTGCGAAGTGAGCAGCCGCAAGGCCGAGGCAATGCCGAAGTCGTTGAGCACCACGGGCATGAGGTTGAACGAAATGGCCCGCACCTCGCCGATGGTCTGGCTCACGAGTTGCTTCAGGTCGGCGAGCCGGCGGGCTGTCACCGGAGCCAATTCGGCCCCGGTTCCCAGATTTTCGATGCCTAATTTCAGGGCCGTGAGCATTTGCCCGAGGCCGTCGTGCAGGTCGCGGGCGAGGCGTTTGCGTTCTTCTTCCTGCCCTTGCACCACATAGGCGGTGCGGAGCCGTTGGGCCTCGATGCGCCGCACATATTGTCGCCGCGTGGCGTGCATCAGTTCCTCCCGCGTTTCGTGCAGCGACTGGTTCAGGGCCGTCAGTTCCTCGTTCATTTGCAGGGCATTGTTTTCGGCTTCGATCAATGCAATAATGGTTTCGCGGAGCCGCCGCACGGCCGGCCTGAACACCACCAAGGCTTCCAGCACCAACACCAGCAGCGTCACGGCCAGCAGCACGCCTTCCATGCGGCTCAGGCGCACCACTTTTTCGGTGGCCTCGCGTTCGTACTGGGCCACGATGGCATCCATCTGCTGCAAGAAGATCGGCTCGTGATGCAGCAAAACGGCCAAGTCGTCGGCGAGTGGTTGATTGGCGGCTCGCCCCTGCCCCACCCCGACGGCTATGCGGCGCGCACTGGTGCGAACAGCCTGAAAATGAGGCTCGATGCGGGCAAACATCCCGTTGATTTCCGGGCTGTTGTTCCGCGAAAGTTGCCCTTGGCTGAGTGTCTGGTGGCTCTGCTCCCAGCGTTGCAGCCATGTGCGCAGTATTTGCACTTGGCGGACGGTGTCGGGTGGCACGCTGTTGCCCAGCAGGCGCAGGCAGGTTTTGGCGATGAGCTGGCTCTGGAAACGCTGCCGCCCCGCCAAGTTGATGATTTTGGAGTCGGTTTGGTGGTCGCTGAGCAGGCGTTGCACCAGCACTTGCCCCAAGATGGACAAAGCGGCCACGGCCGTAAGTGCAAGCACGTAGAGACGCGTAAAGGTTCGGGAAACTTTTTTGTATGGCATTGATCACTGGTGCCAGTTGCGACAAACTTGAGTCGTTTCAGGTTCGGTTCAGGCACGCTTGGCACCGCCTGCTGCGCCGCCACAGGAAAATTATAAAAAAAAGTGCAACTTGCGTGCAAGTCTGTCCGTCAAAATGTCGTGACCAAGTCAGAGATAGTTCAGCAAAAGTTTTGGTGGATATGCGTTTTAGGCAAAAATCGCTCAAAACGCTTGCAAAGCAGTTCCAAGTACGTGATTACTTTTGCTCGAATACTTAAGAGTTCAGAAGCCAGAACGCGGAGGCGTTTTGAGCATTCCCGTCTGTTGCGGGATTTGGTAGTGCTAAAAAAGTAATGGTAAGCCGGGAATTAGCTGACAACTTCTTTGTGGTATTGGCACTTGGCGTTTGAGTAATTGATGCAACTATTTGAAAATCAATTACTTAAAAAAACACCCGGAACCATTGAAATTGGTCTGCCTGCGGATTTCGCCCTGCACCATTACTTTTTTAGTACTACCCGGGATTTTATAATTTTTGCCCAAAACAGCTTGAATTACGGCCACATCGGGTTTCCCTGTCTGCCGATAGGCAGGCGGTCATCCCGCCCTGCGGGAAGACCTGTGTGTTTTTACTGACCACTAACGACTGACGACTGACCACTTTTTTCTAAAGACTTACCACTTACGACTTAGCACTTACCTCATACGTCTCTGCTCTGATTTAACGCCATGATTCTTTTCCGGCCCTTCGCTTTTGTCGTCGTTTTGGCAACAACGGGCTGGTGCTTTGCCCAAGAGCAGCGCGGTTTCTACAAACACTTCGAGGGCACCATCAACCAAAAACACCGCATCCAAATGGATCTGCGCCTGATGCGCGTTCCATACGACGGAGACTCGGTGGAACGCTTCGAGGGATTCTACCACTACGAAAGCAAGGGCATTTTGCTGAACCTGACCGGGCAATACCGCGACGGCTCAGTGGAACTGGAAGCCTACTCGGCCCAAGGCGGCGAAACAACGGAGAGGTTTACCGGACACATCAGCGAAAAGGGGGCTTTTTCCGGCACTTGGCGGCATCAAGACCAAATGTTTCCGTTCTCTTTGCAGGAAACCTACTCAAGCGGCAGCATCGGCTTCCGTCCGGTCGTGCATACGTCCAGCATCAAGCTGAGGCCCGGTCATCCGCATTCGCCTACGGCATCTTCTTACCGCGAATTCTTACTGCCCACGGGCAGTCCGAAACCACCCCGTTTTCTGTTCGATTCGCTGGCGGCAGT
>JALOMD010000549.1 GCA_025455595.1 Cytophagales bacterium
GCCTTGATTGCGGCTCCGCGACGAGTCGAACATCATTCGCGCCGTGTCTTGCTTCATGCGCAGCGAATCGGAACGCAGCTCGTCGCGTTGCCGACGCATCATGTTTTGGTCGTTCTTGTTTCCTTGCGAGTCCATGGTATTGCGGTTTGTTTTTTGCGAAGGCCGGTCGGTCGGCTTTTTCGGAGCCGAAGGCTGCTGCGCCAATGCCCCCAAACTCGCCAAGCATACGACGAGAATCGTTGACAGGAGTGTTTTCATAGCCGTAGCCTTTCAGATTAAATTATTGATTTTCAGATACTTAAAAGCTTTTTGCTAAAAACTAAATACTAACGACTAACCGCTTACTTGACACTTATCTGACGGAATCGCGTCGCGATTGTCCCGGACGTACCGGATTGGCCGGACGCGTCGGGGTCGGGTTGCCGGGAGCCGTCGGGTTGGCTGGCGTTGTGGTCGGCGGAATCCGCTCCAATGTGCCCTGCGTGTCATTGCCTTGGATACCCGTGCCGCTGCGTGTGTCGCGACGGTTGCCGCTGGGCGGCTGCGTTGAATTGGTCGGGTTTTGCACCGGATTGTTCGGGGCTATCACCGGGTTGTTCGGGTTGTTTGGTGACGTTGTGCTGTTAGGCATCGTCGTACCCGGAGCCGGATTTTGCGTGGGCGGCCCCGTCGGGGTGGGTGTTGCGGGTGAAGTTTGGCCCGGCACCGTTTGCGCAGCCGCTACGCCTGACAGGCCAATGGCTACCATCAAAATCATGAGCTTTTTCATATCAGTTCTCTGTTTGAACACGTGGGAGATTATTGTAATTGGCAAGGCGAAAACTCTATTCCCTGAGCCGAATCAGCGGATTGTCGGAATTTGGCGGGGCAAGCGTGCCACTATTTGGGGAGGTGTTGCCCCTTGACTGATGGCAAGCGTTCTTTTAACCTTCATAGGGTTCAAAACCCTATGAAGGTTTTTTCGCACCGTGGCGTTTTGGGCAAATTTTGCCCAAAACGCGGCCTCCCTCTTTGCCCCAGCAGCGGCAGTCTCCTACCCAAATGTCTTTCTTTCTCCGAACCACTTTGCCGCTTTGCGGGTTGTCCCTATATTGGCTTTTTGAATCCGCTTGTTTGAATGACGAACATCATGGCAAAGAAGAAAACAGAGAAACAGACCCAGAAAAACACGCCTCCCGCCTCAAAAAACGGCACTGACAACCGAACCGCCTTTGCCGATGCCACCGGATACGAACAAATCGAAGTGTTCGGGGCACGCGAACACAACCTCAAGAACATTGACGTAACCATACCGCGCAACAAGCTCGTTGTCGTGACGGGCATCAGCGGCAGCGGCAAATCTTCGCTCACGTTCGACACCATCTATGCCGAGGGCCAGCGGCGGTACATGGAAAGTTTTTCGGCCTACGCCCGGTCGTTCATCGGCGACATGGAGCGGCCCGACGTGGACAAAATCAACGGCCTCAGCCCGGTGATTTCCATTGAGCAAAAAACCACCTCGCGCAACCCGCGTTCCACCGTGGGCACCACCACCGAGATTTACGATTTCCTGCGCCTGCTTTTTGCCCGTGCCGGCGAGGCTTTTTCGCACGTGACAGGCGAGAAAATGACCCGGCAGTCGCAAGACCAAATCATCGAACATATTCTCGAGCACTTTGACAACCAGAAACTTATCATTCTGGCACCAGTGGTGAAAGGCCGCAAAGGGCACTACCGCGAACTGTTCGTGGAGATTGCCAAGAAAGGCTACACCAAAGTGCGCGTGGACGGGCAGATTCAGGACATTGTGCCGAAAATGCAACTTGACCGGTACGCGATTCACGACATCGAAATCGTGGTTGACCGCATCGTGGTGGGTGAGAAAGACCGCTTCCGGTTGTCGCAGTCCGTTGGCAAAGGCTTGGCCGAAGGCAAAGGCATCATCTTCACACAAGACGAAAAAGGCAACGTGCAGCCTTTCTCGCAGTTTTTGATGGATTCCAGCGGCTTGTCGTACGACGAACCGGCCCCCAACACGTTCTCGTTCAACTCGCCTTACGGCTGGTGTCCGGTGTGTACGGGTCTCGGCCAAATCGAAGAACTCGACCCCAAGGCCGTGCTGCCCGACTACTCGTTGAGCATCACGCGCGGGGCCATTGCGCCGCTCGGCGAATACCGCGACATCTGGTTTTTCAAGAAACTGGAACCGGTCTTGAAAAAATACAAACTCACGCTCACTTCGCCGCTGAGCAAATATTCGGATGAAGCGATTCACGAACTGCTCTACGGCTCCGACACCAAGTACAAGATTCCCAGCGAGAAACACCCCGGCACGCTGTACGAATACAAGTACGAAGGCGTGATGACCTACCTGACGCAACAGGAAGAGTTTGGTTCCGACAAAACGGCCCAGTGGGTGCAAGAATACAAAACCGTGCGCACCTGCCCCGAATGCAACGGCACGCGGCTGAAGAAGGAAGCGTTGTACTTCAAAATCGCCGACAAGAACATCGCCGAACTGGCTTTCATGGACGTGAGCCAGCTTTCGGACTGGTTCAGCGACGTGGAGAAACGCCTCAGCAGCCGCCAAAACGTGATTGCCGCCGAAGTGCTGAAGGAAATCCGCAAACGCATCGGCTTCCTGCGCGACATCGGCCTGACGTACCTGACGCTTGACCGGCCCATGCGCACCCTCAGCGGTGGCGAGGCGCAGCGCATCCGGTTGGCGACGCAAATCGGGACGCAATTAGTGGGCGTGCTGTACATCCTTGACGAGCCGAGCATCGGCCTGCACCAACGCGACAACGTGCGGCTCATCCGTTCGTTGCAGCAACTGCGCGACATCGGCAACACGGTGCTGGTGGTGGAGCACGACAAAGACATGATGCTCGAATCGGACTACATTCTGGACATCGGCCCCGGAGCCGGGCGGCACGGCGGACACGTGGTGGGAGCCGGAACCCCCGCCGAGTTTCTGAAAAACCAAAGCACCACGGCCAGCTACCTGAACGGCAAGGTGAACATCGAAATCCCGGCAAAACGTCGCGAAGGCAACGGCAAGACGCTGATTCTCAAGAACGCACGGGGCAACAACCTGAAAAACGTGACGCTGAAACTGCCGCTCGGCAAGATGATTTGCGTGACGGGCGTAAGCGGCAGCGGCAAGTCCACACTCATTCACGACACGCTGTTCCCGATTCTGAACCAGCATTTCTACAACAGCCGCCGCGAGCCGCTGCCCTACGGCTCCGTCGAAGGCTTGGAGCATTTGGACAAGGTGATTGAAGTGGACCAGTCGCCGATTGGCCGCACGCCGCGCAGCAACCCGGCCACGTACACGGGCGTTTTTACGGATATTCGCCTGCTGTTTTCCGAACTGCCCGAAGCCAAAATCCGGGGCTACAAGCCGGGCCGGTTTTCGTTTAACGTGGCCGGTGGCCGCTGCGAAACCTGCGAAGGCTGCCGGATGTGGTGGTACCCTGCCCCACGTGCAAAGGCAAACGCTACAACCGCCAGACGCTGGAAGTTCGCTTCAAGGGCAAGTCCATTTCCGACGTGCTGGACATGACGGTGGAGCAGGCGGTGGAATATTTTGAAAACCAGCCGAAAATCCTGCGCAAAGTGCAGATGCTGCACGACGTGGGCTTGGATTACATCACGCTGGGCCAACACGCCACAACCCTGAGCGGCGGCGAGGCACAACGCGTGAAACTGGCCGAAGAACTCTCCAAACGCGACACGGGCAAGACCATGTACATCCTCGACGAGCCGACCACGGGGCTACACTTCCAGGATATCCAGCACTTGCTGGACGTGCTCAACAAACTCACTGACAAAGGCAACACGGTGCTCATCATTGAACACAACCTCGACGTAATCAAAGTGGCCGACCACATCATTGACGTGGGCTTGGAAGGCGGTGCCGCCGGTGGCGAAATCATCGCCGAAGGCACGCCGGAGCAGGTGGCGAAAAACAAGAAAAGTCACACGGCGGTGTTTTTGCGGCAGGAGTTGGGAGTGGAGAAATAGTGTTTTTTCGAAAGACTAAAACTTGCTTATTAAAACACATCTAAGAGGTTGGTTTAAAATTCCATTTTGCCGGGTGTCCCCGCCGGTTGCGGGATTTTCAATTTGAGCAAAAACCGCCCAAAACGCCCGTCTTTTATCTTGACCGAGCCTTTGCTTCCGGTCTTCCCGCCCTGCGGGATGACCTGCGTTCAAAACCGATTTAGCCGATCCCGACAAGTCGGGACGCTTGAGCCAAACGAAATTTTAAACAACCTCTGAGAAGTTTGCTCTCACGAAAATTAGCTTTAAAGTGAAACAATACGTATCTTTACGTTTATTTAAAACGTTTAAGAAAGTCGCTTTCTACACTTTTGTTATTGAGGATCACGATGATAGCGAAACGGATAAGTTTTTCAACAAAATAGAACCCATGACTCAACTTGAGGCAGAAGTCAATGCACTGGTGAGTTGGATTATTGAAATTGGAGAAAACCGGGGTGCTATTTATGACCTTTTTCGCTTTGAGGAAGAAGCTTCGGCACTGCCGCCCAAAGCCAAATTCGCTACCCAAACTTTACCTGTTGGGAACCTACGTTTGTATTGTGTCTGGC
>JALOMD010000550.1 GCA_025455595.1 Cytophagales bacterium
TGAAAAATCGACGCAAACAGAGGCAAACACAATCGTTTTTTTGAACGAGAATACCCAACCAAGCAAGGTTGGGTATTTTTATTACTGAAACGAGGTGTGGTATTAAACTGCGTAATTTCTACATAATGATGTGATACGCTTGGGGTTAATCGCAGAAAAGCAGTATTTTAGCAACCCGGTCATGTTACTTTTACTCTCCTTTTGCTATGAACGCCGCTGAATTCGACCAACAGGACAAACCAGTACGGAACCTGCGAGCCACCTTGGCCGTAGTCATCGCCAAGCTCAAAATCAACCAGACAAACAACAACTCGACGCAGGAGCGGTTCATGGGCAAGATAGGTCTGCTGCGCTATATCCAAAACTTGGTGACGCAGGCCATGGAAGGCAAAGACGACATGGAAATCCCGGATTTTTTCTATGACCGCGACGACATGCAGAATTATCCGGCCCTGAAACAAACCCTCTCTGCCGCCCTCACCGACCTGCAACGCCTCGAATACGACAACAACCTGACCCTTGACCAGATTTACCGCAGCCTCATCAACAACCTCCGCGACTTGGAGACAGCGGATTGAAAGTCTTGCTTCGCTGGTCTTAGGTATTGAGTGAAACACAGAAAAACGTGCGTTTTGGGCAAAAAACGCTCAAAACGCACAGCCGGAAAACAAGAAAGCCTCGTTTTGAAACGAGGCTTTCTTGTTTTTTGCTACACTGAAACACAACCATGTTTGCGCATCCATAAACAAGCGAATGCATTGGTAATCAAACACTTGCTCAAGATTGAATACGCAAGACTCAATACATTTTTATTACTCGGCGTTTTCGGCCACTTCTGTTTTGCCGGCATTCAGCGAGTCTTGCAGGGCTTTCAGTTCGTCCATTTTGCCGTCGCGGGCCAAGGCGGCTTGTTGCGGCCAAGTGGTGGCATCGTGTACGCGGAAGCGAGAACCAGCCGCATCCATGATTTCCTCAATGCGGGCGGCGGGAGTTTCGGCCAGTTGAGCGAAAGTACTGATGCCAGCGTTTTTCAGCAACTCAGCGATTTTCGGGCCGATGCCCTCGATAATCACCAAATCGTCGGCTTTGGCGGCGGGTTGAGGAGCCGGGGCGACAGGTGCAGCGGGCTTGGCTGCCTTGGGAGCCGCAACCGGAGCAACTTTGGCTTGCCCGTTGCTGTTGGCAACCGTGTCAATCACGGCTTTGAAAGCCTCCGGGTGGTTCATGGCCAAGTCGGCCAACACTTTGCGGTTCAGTTCAATACCGGCGTTTGCCATTTTGCCCATGAAAACCGAGTAAGACATGCCGTGCTCGCGAACACCGGCATTGATACGCTGAATCCACAGGGCGCGGAATTCTCTTTTCTTGTTTTTGCGGTCACGGTAGGCGTACGTCAGACCCTTCTCGATCTTGTTCTTGGCTACTGTCCACACGTTCTTGCCACGGCCCCAATAGCCTTTGGCAAGCTTCATCATCTTTTTGCGGCGGGCACGCGAGGCCACCGCGTTCACTGATCTTGGCATGGTAGAATTGTTGTTTTTTGACGGCAGGCGTTCCGATTCTTGGCGGAAACTTGAGGCCCGGCATCGGGTGAAACATGAAACCGGCCGCTGTTTGCTTGGCAATGCGGCCCTTTCGCCTCTGTTTGGTTGAGCCGGAGGCGGCGGCTACCGGGTCAAATCACCAACAGGGCTTTGATGCGCGGCATGTCGGCATCACTCACCAAGGCAAACTTGCGCAGGTTGCGCTTGCGTTTGGTTTCCTTTTTGGTCAGGATGTGATTTTTGAAAGCGTGTTTGCGCTTGATTTTGCCGGTGCCGGTCACCGAGAAACGCTTCTTGGCACCGGAATTGGACTTCATCTTCGGCATTTTGTCGAAAGATTATTGTGAACTGAACAAATAAGCCTGCAAAATTAGGCTTTTTTCCAATACAAAAGCTGGTGGCTGCGAAAAATGTTTGCGGCGGGCCTCACCCTCGGCCCGTTTTAAGCAAAAATTGCCCAAAACGGTTTCGTATTTTCTCTTTCATCGCGTAGCTTGGTGGCATGAACTTCAGAACTGTACTGCTTTTCCTTTTCACGCCTTTTGCATTTGCGCAAGCACCTGTGCGTCAAACGCCTGTGCGTCAATTAGACATTTGCGTCTATGGCGGCACTTCCAGCGGAGTCATTGCCGCTTACACAGCCGCCAAACTGGGCAAATCCGTGCTGTTGATTGAGCCGGGGCGACACTTGGGCGGCCTGTCGTCGGGCGGATTGGGGCAAACGGACATTGGCAACAAATACGCCATCACGGGCCTGGCCCGTGACTTTTACCGACGCATCGGCAAGCATTACGGCAGGTTGGAACAATGGACGTTTGAGCCGCACGTGGCCGAGAAAATTTTCAACGACTACATCCGTGAGGCCAAGGTGACTGTGTTGTTTGCCCATCGCATTGTTTCGGCAAAGAAGCAGAATGGCTTGATTCAGGAAATCGTGTTGGAAAATTCGGCAAAACCTAACCCTGCCACCAACCAAACCGTCCGCGCCAAACAGTTCATTGACTGCTCTTACGAAGGCGACCTGATGGCGCGGGCCGGTGTGTCGTACACGGTAGGACGAGAGGCGAACAATCAATACGCCGAGACGTACAATGGCGTGCAACTGCTTGACAAACACCAGTTTCCCGACGGCATTGACCCCTACAAAATTCCCGGCAATCCCGAAAGCGGCCTGTTGTGGGGCATCGGCGACAAGCCTTTGCAGCCCAACGGCAGCGGCGATGCCAGTGTGCAAGCCTATAACTTCCGACTGTGCCTCACGGATAGCGTGCCTAACCGCATTGCCATCACCCGCCCGGCGCGTTACGATTCCACCCGTTATGAATTGTTACTTAGACAGATTCAGAAACGCACACCCGCCAAACTGGATTGGGAACTGATGCACATCCAGCCGATGCCGCACCGCAAAACGGACATCAACAACTGCGGCGGCTTCTCGACGGACATGATCGGAGCCAACTATCAATATCCCGATGGAGACTACGAAACCCGCCGAAAAATCATTGGGGCGCACGAAGACTACACCAAAGGGCTGCTGTATTTCATTGGCAACGACCCTCGTGTGCCGGAACATCTGCGCCGCGAAATGCAGCAATGGGGCTACCCGAAAGACGAATACACCGACAACGGGAATTTTTCTCATCAATTGTACATTCGCGAGGCGCGTCGTATGGTGGGGGCGTATGTGATGACGCAGGCCAATTGCGAAGGCCGCGAAACGGTGCCCGATGCCGTGGGCATGGCTGCGTACACGATGGATTCGCACAATTGCCAGCGGTTAGTAGTGAACGGGATGGTCAAAAACGAGGGCGACGTACAAGTGGGCGGCTTCGGGCCGTACCCGATTGCCTACCGCGCCTTGACTCCGAAAGAGAACGAATGT
>JALOMD010000022.1 GCA_025455595.1 Cytophagales bacterium
CGAGAAAGTGAAAACCGACACCTACAGCATTTATTCCGAAAAAAAGCGCAACGCCGCCGGTACTGAAAGCAGCCCGACCCCGCCCAACGAAGCCGCTGTAGTTAGCCAAACCGCCGAGCCGTACTACTTGACGGTAGCTGTTTCAGGGCGTGTTACTGACGACAAAGGCGAAGGGCTGCCGGGCGTAACCGTGATTGAGAAAGGTACTACCAACGGCACCACTACCGATGCTACTGGCAACTACCGGATTTCGGTTCTGGGTGAAGCGACAGTGCTGGTGTTTAGCTTCGTCGGCTACGTAACCGAAGAAGTAACCGTAGGTAGCCGCACGCAGATTGATGTACAGCTATTGGCTGACATCAAATCGTTAAGTGAAGTAGTAGTGATCGGCTATGGGGAACGCGAGAAAAAAGACCTGACGGGAGCAGTATCGAGCATGGGTTCCAAGGAAATTGAAAAAAGCGTGTCCATGGCACCAGAGATGGCAATGCAGGGGCGGATGGCGGGCGTTTTCGTATCCACGCCCGGCGGAACCCCCAACGCCCGTCCTTTGGTGCGCATCCGGGGTGTAGGTACCTTGGGCAACGCCGAACCGCTCTACGTCATCGACGGTGTGCCTGTCACTGAATTCGGTAACAATACCGAGAGCGGCGTGGTGGGCGATATCCGGGGCACAGTGAATGTGCTTAACCTCATTAATCCCAACGACATTGAGAGCATTTCGGTACTTAAAGATGCGTCTGCCGCCGCTATCTATGGCGTGCGTGCGGCCAACGGGGTCATCCTGATCACTACAAAAAAAGGAAAGGTTGGTCGGCCCAAGGTGGAGCTTAGTGCTACTACGGGCGTTCAGAACATTTCGCAATACCAAGTATTGAATACACAGCAGTACGCAGCCCTGTACCAAGATGCCTACGCCAACGAGCCGGTATTGAGGCAAGGCGTGGCAGTTCCCATCGGTAGCACCGATGCTCTCGGGCCGCAGTTCGACCCGGGCAGTCCACAGTACCTCGGCAACCGCCCCACCGCTGACTGGCAGGGCGAGCTTGTTAACCGTAATGCTTCCATGCAGGACTACAGTTTGCGCGTGAGCGGAGGTAGCGAAGCCACTACCTATTACGTTTCGGGAGGCTACAGCCGCACCGAAAGCCCGCTGAAAAACAACTACATGGAACGCTACTCGTTCGCGACCAACGTGAACAGCAAAATATCGAAAGTGTTTTCGGTTGGGGTCACTTACCGTTTTGCTTACACCAATACACTGGACAACACCCGTGGCGACATGGGTATCTTCAGCGCGCCACCGTGGCAACCTGTTTACGATCCCAATGGTCCGGACGGGTTTGCGCCAGCCGTGGCCATGACCTTTACGCCGAACCCGGCTTACAACCCAACGCTGATTGAAAGCGGACCTGCCTTCAATTCGTCGTCGCGCATGCTCTGGGGTCCCGAGACGCGTTTCAACCCGCTCGGACTGGCCGCTTTCTCCGACACGCGTTTCATGCTAATTCGCAATCTGGGCAGCGCGTTCTTTCAGGTGGAACCCATCCAAGGCCTGCGCTTCAAAGGAACATTCAGTGGCGACTGGTACTACAACCGCCGCCGTAGTTGGGCCGACCACCGAGGCATTGTGTTCTCGCAAACGCCCGGCAACCCGTTCGATGGCCAAGATGGCACTTCAGTAGGTACCTACGGAGAGAGGTATTCCCAGAACTACAACTTAGTCAAGGAATTCAGCATCAACTACGTCAAGGCATTCGGCGACCACAACGTAGATGTGCTGCTCAATGCGATGGATCAAAGCTACGGATTCGTGTTTACGCAGGCGGGCACCTCACAAGTGGATAGCCGCTTGCCCAGTGTGCGCAACGTGAGCGGCCCCAACCAGTTCACCAATGTGCAGTCTTTCCGCGAGCCAGCCGCTTTGCAGGGTTACTTGGGACGGGTCAGCTACCGTTTTCGCGACAAATACTATATTGATGCCACCGTGCGTCGCGACGGGTCGGCGCGTTTCGCACCCGGTTTCCGCTGGGGCACCTTCCCGTCAGTGGCAGTTGCATGGCGGCTTAGTTCTGAGTCGTTCTTCCAAAACATTCCGTTTGTCAACGATTTGAAGCTGAGGGCGGGTTACGGTTCCTTAGGAAATCAGGAAACTGGCAACTTTCTCTTTCTGTCGAGGGTGCTCACTTCGTCTGACTACGCGTTTGGTTCAGGAAATGGCAATGCTACAGGCAATGTGCAACTCGGCGCGGCTCTGCCCGATTTCCCCGTGCGCGACCTGACTTGGGAAATTTCCCGCACGACCAACGTAGGCATTGACGGTATAGCTTGGAACAACCGCTTGAGCTTCACTTTTGAGTACTACAACAGGCTCACCAGCGGAATTCTGCAATCGGTGCCACTACCAGCGGCGGCCGGCATTCAGAACCAACCCGTGCTGAACGTAGCCAGCGTGCGCAACAGTGGGGTGGAAGTGGCTCTGGGTTATAACCAAACAGTCGGCGACTTCAGTTTTAACGTGTCAGCCAACTTGACCACCGTGCGTAACCGGGTTGAAAGCGTGTTCCGCGATGCGCCTACTGGCGGTGAGTTCGGTCGCATTGAAGAGGGGTTCCCTATCAACTATATTTGGGGCTATCAAGTGGGCGGCATTTTCCAGACCCAAGCCGAAATTGACACTTGGCGTGCCCGCTATACCGATGCCAACATTGGGCAGAACAAAACCAACCCGGCCGCAGGCTACCAGTACAAGCCCGGCGACATGTGGTTCAGGGATGTCAACGGGGCTCCGGCCGCAGGCCAAGTCCGCAACCCGACTCCAGATAGTCTGATCAACGCCAACGACCGAACCTACTTGGGCAAAACCATTCCGGGCTTTTTCTACGGCATCAACTTGGGAGCCAGCTACAAGGGTATTGACCTGTCGCTCTTCTTCCAAGGCGTGGGTGACGTGCAGGCCATCAATAACGCCCGCTGGCGGGGCGAAGGCATGAACGGTCGGGGCGTGAACCAATGGGCCAGCACCTTGGATCGTTGGACACCCCAAAATCCATCGAGTACCATGCCTCGGGCCGCTTTCCAAGACCCGGCCCAGAACACGCGGTTCTCAAGCCGTTGGGTGGAAAGTGCCGCCTTCATGCGTTTGAAAAATATACAGTTGGGCTACACCTTGCCCAAGCCCTTGCTGAACCGGCTCGGCTTTATCGAAAACTTGCGTATTTACGTGGCTGCTACCAACTTGCTCACATTCACACGCTGGACCGGACTTGACCCAGAAGAACGCGGTGGAATTCCTCCAACCCGTGTAGTGAACTTGGGCCTGAACGCGGCCTTTTAACCAACTAAGTTTCTAAACGAACACCTGTCATGAAAGGTATATCCATTAAAATCGTGTTATTCTTATCGGGCATCGCTTTGGTTGCCAACTCCTGCCGCGAGTCAGAGTTGGATTTGCAGCCGGGCTTCATCAACGAGGAATCTTTCTTCGGCCGTGAAATCGACTACGACCGGGGTGTACGCGGCATCTACTCCAAAATGACCGATTGGTATTGGTTCAACAACAACTCACCCATCCACGGTCTTTGGCACTTGCCCGGCGACGACATCACCACCGTGGGCAATAACGCGTTCGAGATATTCGGCCCGGTACAACCCGCCAACGGTGCCGTGAACGGCTACTACACCACGGCTTACATCATCGTCAACCGAGCCAACACCATGCTTGAAAAACTCCAAGAGGCCGCCCCTGATGTTTACACAACGCCAGGTCTTAAGGACCGACACCGGGGCGAGACTTTGTTTCTGCGTGGGCTGACATACTTCAATCTCTGGAACCATTTCGGTTCCTCACCGCTCATTACCGAACGCATCCGGGAAACGGCCCAAACCCGCCGACGCAACGCTCAAGGCAATTCGTTGCTTGACCAAGCTATCAAAGACCTTGAAGAAGCGGCCGGTTTGCTGCCCGCCCGCTGGGATACGCTGAACCGGGGTCGCGTCACGGCCAACGCCGCCAACGGACTGCTGGGTAAGGCACTTCTATTCCGCGCCACGGTGGCCAGCGCGCAGGCCGACTATCAAGCGGCCCTTGCGGCGTTTAACAAAATCACCGACGCGTCGCTGGTACCTGATTTCGGCGACAACTTTGCTGCCGACCGGGAAAACAACGCCGAATCGTTGTTTGAATTCCAAGCCAGCCAGTCGCTGGGCGACAACGTGTGGCTGCCCAACGACTTTGGTAACGCCACGGGTTCTATGTCAACCTATTGGGGTTTTTATGAAAACCACTGGAGTATGTTCGGTACGCCGCCGTACATCGCCACCCGGAAGCTAATCACTGCCTTCGAACCCGGCGACCCGCGCCGCAACATCACCTTGGACTCGGCCACGCGGGCCATCCGCAAGTACGTGCAGCGCGACCGGAAGGCTGGCAACGGCGTAGGTTCGCTGAACAACCCGCGCATCTTGCGTTACGCTGATGTGCTGCTGCTCAAGGCTGAGGCTTTGGTGCGTTCGGGTGGGCCGCTGAACGAGGCCATTGGGCTTGTCAACCAGGTGCGTACCCGTGCTCGTAACATGCGTCCGGGAGGTACAGTGCCTGCCGACCGGCCCTCTGCCGAAACCAACCGCGACCAAGTGATGCGTTGGATTATGGAAGAACGTTTTATCGAACTGGCTGGTGAGGAAACCCGTTGGTTTGACCTCAAACGCTGGTCAAGGGCCAATCTGGTCACGTTGAACAACGCCTTCTTCGACTCGGCTAACGCGTTGATGTCGTTTAACAGCCAGCGGGACCTCTTGCTGCCTATACCCACCGGTGAGATTGACCTCAATCCCGACATTACCCAAAATCCCGGTTATTGACCATGCATCCCGCTGAGGCGGGGTTGCACTGGTGTTTTGGCAAAACCGCCTGCCGTGCGGGCAGGAACTGCTCCAAACGCTGATTCTGTAGAACGCTATGTGTCCAAAAAGAAACCCGGCGGGCCAATCGGCCCGCCGGGTTTCTTTTTGTTTTCCAATACCGACATCCGCCAAGATGTTTCTACCCTGACAACATCCGATGTCAATGTTGGTGCCTCGGGCAATTTTTGCCTAAAACCAAAATAAAAGATTGAGTGCACAGAAAATCCGATGCAATCATCTGATTGTCAGTAGATTTTGTATTCCAAAATCCGCATTCCCACTTCCAAATTGGTACAAAACGCCGAGTTGCTTTTGTGAATCCGAGTGGTATCTGAAGTTGTGGGCACTTTGGATATGGCTGATAGTTGTGCGAAAAAACCCTTCGGGAAGGTTACAAATAGCAGGCTGTATCCTCTCTGGAATTGGAACCAGTTTTTCGTCAAAATCAAAAGCTTACCCGAACCCGGCGGAAGACCGGTTTTTCATCCAGTTTGCCGAGCCGCTGAAAATCAGCCAGATTGAAGTTTTCACACAGATCGGGCAGCGTGTTCTGCTGGTATTGAATCCGAAAACCACGCAGGGAAAAACAGAAATAGAGTTGCTTTTTGCTGATAATCAGTTAGTTATAAAAAAGCGTCAGCCGCTCGCCTCTGGCGAGTGGCAATTATCATCCGGCCTCTGGCCGGAAACGGATGCCAGCGGACAGGCTTTTTTATATGTAAATATCTGATAATCAATGTTTTTTGTTGTGATTTCCAATGTTTTGCTTGACCTGTTCCCGGCCAGAGGCCGGGGGATAGTTGCCACTCGCCAGAGGCGAGCGGCTGCGTTTTTTTTCGTAGGTGTCTGATTATGAGCTTATAGCAACTCTAATACAGACCAAAGTACTAAGAAACGGGGGTTATGTTGTGAAAATCCACACAACAGACGGTCGGTTGGCGGTCAAGAAATTGACCGTCAACCGGTAGCCACGGGCTGCAGGCCGTCACAAAACGGAAAACGCACCTGCCGCTTGGGGGGTGCGTTTTTTTGTTTCGTGGTTCAGAAAGCAAACGGGCGTTTTGGGCATTTTTTGCTTAAAACACAGCGGATCAGAGTTCCGTAGGGACGACCCGTTTGCAGAAAGCCCCACCAATCCCAAGGCAAAAGGTTTTGTACGCAGGTCTTCCCGCCTTGCGGGATGACCGCCTGCCTGTCGGCAGACAGGGAATCACAGGCTCGTTAAAGACAAAAGGCTCGTGTTCTGAGCAATTTTTGCCTAAAACGCCCGTCTGTTGTCTTGGCGTTCGGCCGATTCCGGTCAGACGCACCGCGTGCAGACCGGCGTGTAAAACGCGTCCCGACAAGTCGGGATTTGCCCAAAACGCTTCAGTAGAACAAAATTTTAAACAACCTCTTAAGCAATCCCGACTTGTCGAGACGATTCTTCTTCGCCTATATGAAAATCACGCAAAAACTTTTGGTTGTAATGAATCTACATGAAAGCAATTGATTGACAAATGCTTTCCGTCTATCGTTGCGTACTTTTACTCGTAAAGTTTGAAATCATGCGTATCGTCGAAATATTGCGCAAGCGTGAACTGTCGTACCTCACGCTTATGATTGTGGTCGTCCTCATCGTGATCGGATCGGGGCTTATTTTTTATAACCAGCGGGTGATCAAAGAAACACTCGCCATACAAAAACAGACGGAAGCCGTCAGGTTTGAAGTAGGCTACGGATTCAGCGAAATCACCCGCGACGTGGACATGACCATTCGCGGATACGCCGTGATGCGAGAAAAAGGTTTCCTGTACGTCAGCAACGAGGGCATACGCAAGAAAAACGCCGACAACCAGCGTCGCTTGGACAGTCTTCTGGCTTTGCAAAACTACCGTGACCCGAAAGGACTGGAAGCCCTGCGGTCTTACAAAAGCATTATCGCGGATTACATAGACTATCACCAAACGATGGTGGATTTGCTGCAAAAAGACAGCATGAACACTTTCATGAAACTCTTTGCCGAAGACAAAGGCAGGTTTGTATGGGGCGAGTACAGCAAAGCCAAAGACATAATCGGCGCGTTTGAAGAGGATATGTTTCAAAAAGCCAAGGCCCGCTACGAGTTTGCCATGCAGAGCAACATAGTGGTGCAATTGCTAATGGTCTTCGTCGGGCTGCCCATTATTTTCTTGGTCATGCGCAAACTGTACAGAGAAAGCCGTCAGCGGCAGGCTTTGCTTCAACAATTGGCAGACAACAACCGCAAGTACCTTTTCGACCCCGGCACCGGCGCGAACACACAGACTGCCGAACAAGTGGTCGGCAACTCCATCGCCAACCTGCAGAAAGCCTCTGATTTTGTAGAGAAAATCACCGCCGGCGACCACGGAGCCGAATGGGGCGACATGAACGAACAGAACCGCCACCTGAACGAACATAACTTGGCCGGCCACTTGGTGAAGATGCGCGAGCAGATGAAGAAGGTGAAAGCCGAAGACGAGAAACGCGTCTGGGCCAGCGACGGCCTGGCCCGCTTCTCGGCCATCGTACGCAACAACCAACACAACTTGCAAACCTTGGCCGAAGAAGCCCTGCGGTTTCTTACCAAACATCTGCAAACGCAGCAAGGCAGCCTATTCGTGCTGCAAGGCGAGGGGGCGGATGCGTATTTGGAACTGGCCGCCTGCCACGCCTTCGACCGCAAGAAGTACGTCGAGAAACGCATCAACATCGGCAGCGGGCTGGTGGGACAGACGTACCTGGAAGGCGAGACGGTGCTGCTCACCGACATCCCGCAGGGCTACACCTCCATTACTTCCGGACTCGGCGATGCCACGCCCACTTGCATTGTGATTGTGCCCATGAAGTACAACGACACCACGCAGGCCGTGCTGGAACTGGCCGGTTTCCGCAAGTTCGAGCCTTACCAGATCGAATTCTTGGAGAAATGCGGCGAGTTCGTCGCTTCGGCGTTACTGAGTGTACGCACTACCGAAAGAATGCAAATGTTGCTGGCCGAGTCGCAAGTGCAGGCCGAGCAGATGAAAGCCCAAGAAGAGGAGATGCGCCAGAACATGGAGGAACTGGCCGCCACGCAAGAAGAGATGGCCCGTAAATCGCGAGAACTGGAATCCGTGGTCGAAAGCATGTCCCATAAGGAAAGAGACCTCCACGAGTCGAAAAGATGGCTGCAAACCGTGATTGACAACCTGCCGATTGCCATTTTCTGGAAAGAAAGCCAGAACCTGAGCTTCATGGGGGTCAACAAGGTTTTTGCTGATGTCGCCAAGTCAACCACGGAGCAACTCATCGGCAAAACCGATTTCGACTGCCCGTGGACGCGCGAGGAGTCGGAAATGTTCAGGGCTGACGACCGGGAAGTGCTACGCACCAAAACGGCCAAAGTCAACATCGAAGAGCAGCAAACCAATGCACAAGGCGAGGTTACTTGGCTCAGAACCAGCAAAATTCCCGTTCTGGATGAAAACGGTAATGCCATAGCCATCTTAGGCATGTTTGAGAACGTCACGGAGCGGAAATTGCAAGAGCAGAGAACCAAGGACTCGGCCCTGTGGCTACAGACGATTATCAATAATTTGCCCAAGGGAATTTTCTGGAAAGAAAGCCAAAGCCTGAGTTTTCTCGGTGCCAACAAGATTTTCACTGACATCGCCGGATTCACGCCCGAAACCATCGTGGGCAAGACCGATTTCGACTGTCCGTGGAAACGCGAGGAGTCGGAAGCCTTCCGCGCCGACGACCGGGAGGTGATTGCCGCCAAGACGGCCAAGATTGACATCGAGGAACAGAACACCAACGCTAACGGCGAAACCCAGTGGCTGAAAACCAGCAAGGTGCCCATCATTGACGAGGAAGGCAAAGTGCTGGCCGTGCTGGGCATGTTCGAGGACATCACCGCCGTCAAGAACCGCGAGTTCGACTATCAAGAAAAGCTTCAGGTTGTGTCCCAATTGCAACAGGAAAACGAAGCATTGAAGGCGCAACTGGCGGCCAAAAACGAAAGCCGCAGTGTGTAAATACAAGTGCCAAGTCGTTAGCTAATGGCTAATAGCTATTAGCCGTTAGCCATTAGTTTTTAGCCATCAGTAAAAGCACGGTTTCAAGAGGTTGAAAATCAAGTACTTGTAGTGTTTTCTGCACGCCGAAAATAACATGAACTGATTTCTGTCAAGCACTTGATGCAAACAGACGAACAGGCGTTTTGGGCAATTTTTGCCCAAAACGCCTGTTAAGCATACCGCAAAACTTTCGCTCGACTACTCAAATCAATGGATTGCCAATAAACGATTTCAACTTCAGACAGGTAACATTTTCATGACTATGCGGAATTTTGGACTTTTCGTTCTAATCGTTGCCGGACTTACACTAAATTCATGTGGCAACAAGCAATCCGGCGAAGAGAAGCCGGGTTTGCTTTCCAATTTGATAAACATAACCAAAAACGAGGACAAGGGTATCAAAGAAATTCTTGAGTTCTACGGTGGATATTGTAAATACGCTATTGGTGCGTCAGCATCAACGGATGACGGCAAGAAGAAATACTTTGAGATAGAAATGAGCAAGAGTGAAATTATTGAGAAATATTCCAAAATTGCCGAGATGCCAGCCTCAAATATTGCTTACTTATTTTACCGCAACTTAAAAGAAGAGAGAAGCAATTACGATGAAATACATACCGTCATAGTTTTCAATGACGAAAGCAAAACGGAGTTTGAATTCGCAAAAGAAGATTTAGCGTTGGTTGATAGAAAAATGAGCATAGTAAATAAAACTGTTGCTTTGTTAAAAGCAAAAGACTTTGAAGGGATAAAAGCATTTCTCAATCCCGACACCACTATCGTTGATTACGATAAAGATGAATTGATAGCTAACTTAACAAAGATCGACCCTCAGTTTGGGCAAATCAAAGAATTTGTTCCCTACGGTTTTCGTTTCAATCAACTGAAGGATGGAAGACAAATACTTCATGTTTCAGGCGTGTTATCAAGGGAAAAACAGAATCATGAATTCAGTGTTGACATTGACCCGAATTCTAACAAGGACGAAATAATTTTGATGCAGTACGAGTTGTGATGCCAAAGCACAAAAGCGTTTTGAGCCATTTTTGCTCAAAACGCTTTTGTGCTTACTGTGCAAAGTGAGACTGTTTAAGACTTCGGAAAGGAAGGCTTTGTCATGCCGACGCAGGAGGCATGACAAAGCCTTCCTTTTTCCATCACTCACGTTAAATATGTACGCAGGCGTTTTGGGTATTTTTTGCCCAAAACGCCCGTCAAAACCTGTAAATCAACATCATGGCAAAAACCCTTTGCCTACTTTGCGGGTTCAATTGGTGCATCACGTCCTGCAAGAATGTACGCCCGGCTCAAAGATAACCTGCAAAGACACGTTCGGCTTACCGAGTCGGAGTCGGATCATATATGCGCAAAGCTGATTGTAAAACAACTCCGGCGGAAGGAGCTGTTCTATAGCGAAGGACAAGTTTGCCGGTCAGTGGCGTTCGTCAACAGCGGATGCTTGCGTTATTTTTATGTAAAGGAAGGTGAGGAGCGGACCGGGCAGTTTTTTTTTGAAAACGCGTGGTACACAGACTACGAAAGTTTTCTGACAGGCCAGCCTTCCAAGCAAAACATCCAAGCACTGGAACCGACAGAGTTGCTGCTGCTGTCTAAAAAAGACCTGTACGAACTCTACGATGCCATCCCTGCATTCGAGCGTTTTGGGCGAATAATGGCCGAAAACGCTTATTTAGGTAGCCGAAAAAACAACATGGCGTTGCTCACCCTTAATCCTGAAGAACGCTACTTGAACCTCATCGCGGAAAGACCCAAAGTGATTGAGCGGATTCCGCTCAAATACATCGCCTCATATTTGGGCGTCAAGCCCGAAAGCCTCAGTCGTATCCGCAAACGCCTCTTCGACAGCCGCCGAAATTCTTAACCCAAGTCAATCTTTTTCAGTCGCCTTGCTCGGAACTTTGTGCCTTTCCATTGATTCATACAATCTAAAAATGGTACGGACATGAAAAAGACGACAATCCTGATTTTGGGCGTTTCGCTCGTTTTTTATGTAAATGCAGCGGCGCAAAACACCAAACTGCCCGTTTACGGCAACGTGGCTCTCGGCTACGGCAACACTTTCTTTCACGGCACGCTTGCCGAAAAAGAGACCATCAACGACGGACGTGGTTTCGGCCGGAACCAAGGCTACACACTTTCCACTTTTTTCTATGTTTCGCCCGAAAACTGGAAAGGATTAGGCATCGGCAGCGGTGTGAAAGGTTTTTTCGCCTCGCCCAACAACGGCGGCAACAACGAAACCTATCTGTTCAACTATTACCACGTGGGGCTTGGGTTGAAATACTACCCGTTCTCACGGACGTTCAACAAGGGCTTGTGTGTCAAATCGAATTTCGGCTTCGGGCAAATGACCGAGAAAACGAAGTTTAACAACACACAGACATACGAACACCAGTTCGCTATAGGCACTACGTTGCTTGGTGGCGTAGGCTATTCGCTGCCGTTGGCAAAAGGCCGGTGCGCACTCAATATTGACTTTGAGGCAGAGTACTCGAACCGGCGCGGCGATGTTACCGGCAAAGGCGAAAACCAGCGTTTTCAAAACAGCCACGTGAGTCTTAACGTCGGCTTCGGCTTCTGACTCGTTAATGGAGTTGCGTTAAACCGAAAAGCCGCAGACATACTTTGAAAATTCTCTGAGGAATGCCCCATACGACTGAATTTAGCACGTGTTCCGACAGATTAGGGACAGGCTTTTGACCTGTGTAAAATCCAAAGGATTTCTTCATTAGAACGTAAAGTGTGGCGTTTTTTAGGCGGCCAGAATAGAAGGCCTAAATCCGCCTGTCGGCAATGTGCTGCCAAAGCGTTTTGGGCGTTTTTTGCCCAAAACGCTTTTTGTTTCAGCAACCTTCGTCGGCTTTCTCAACAGCGTTCGGATAGACGAGTTGCATCCAGTCGAACAGAAGCGGCTGTTTCTTGTTCAGGCGGCTTTGGCCATTGTCCGAACGGTAGTCTGAATTAATTTCCATGTTTTGGTTGTCGCCCCATTTGTCCATGTCGTCTCCGGTTTCTTTTTTGAGCAGGGCTTTGTACTTCTGAAACACTTGTTCCGGCTGTTTCTGGTCGTTCACGTACAGGCCGTTCTTTCTGATCTTGATTCGGTAGTTTTTTTCATTCTTCAGGATGCCGTCTTTTTTCAGTTCACGGAGCACCAGGCTCATGAATTTCTCGTGTTTTTCCATGATTTTTTCGTGTGCCTTCAATTGCTCTTCGTGCAGTGCCATGTCTTTTTCGTGTTGTTGCATCTGCAATTCTTGCTCTTTCTGAAACTCTTCGTGTGCCTTGTCCATTTGCCGGGAAATCTCTTCCTGCTGGTCTTCGAGTTCCCGCTGCTGTTTTTCCATCAATTCCTCTATTTCCGCTTGGTGCTTCTTGTTGAATTTTTCAAAAATCTGTTCACGTTTTTCCTGTATTTTTTGCTGTTTTTCCTCCAAACGCCTCATTTCTTCCTGTAGTTCTTGCATCTGTTCGTCCATTTCGCCGTCGAAGAAAGGAGATGCTGGCGGGGTTGGCGG
>JALOMD010000551.1 GCA_025455595.1 Cytophagales bacterium
CGAAGAACGAAGCATCGAAGAACGAAGCATCGAAGAACGAAGCATCGAAGAACGAAGCATCGAAGAACGAAGCATCGAAGAACGTTTAATTCACTCCGTCGTTTTTGCGCATGAACTCCAGGATGCTGCGGGCCTGTTCTTGGCTCACGTTTTGGTTGGGCATGCGCACCAAGCACTGCTCCAGCAGTTTTTGGGCTTCGGGGTCTTTTTCAAGCATCATGTCCACGTTGGTGATCATGTTCATGATCCACGCTGGTTCACGTTTTTGGGTCACGCCTTTCCAGCCCGGCCCGACAATCCGCTCGTCGGTGAGCTTGTGGCAGGCGGCGCATTTGGTGTCGTAGATGCCTTGGCCTTCCTTGATCATTGCCGCGTCGAGCGGCGTGCCGAGTTTGATGTCCTCGGCCTTGATTTCGGTGCCGTGTACTTCGCGTGCTTCGCCTTCTTTCATGGCTTGCTCCAAGGCTTCCTGGCCTTGGGCTTCGTCGGTGGCGGCCGCATCGCTTTGCGTGTCCGATGCACACGCCCCAAGCCAAAGCCCGGCGAGTACGATGAATGCTGCTTTTTTCATGGTTGACATTGTATGTTTGAAATTTGCAAAAAAGTGAATTTTTGAAAGACCGTACCCGCCCAAGAATAGCAGAAAGCATCGCTTTTTTGGAATTTTTCTGCTTTTTTCGCGTATTTTATGAGTATTAATACACCGCAAAAATACTCAGTTCGGTTTGGTGCGGCGATGACGCTGGTTACGCTAAATGTTGACTTTTGTCATGTTAAAAATATATAAAGACTTTTTTATCTTTTTCTTTGCAAGTTTCGGATAGGATTTTGATATTTGCAAATAAATAAGAGAAAAAGAATTTAATATCTTTTATTGTTGTCTTTGTCGTGCATACAAAGAGACCTCGCCGTCTGGCGTCACGCCCCGGCGTTATGCCTTTTTTCAGACCAACGTCCGCTGGTTGCGAGCCAGCGGCTCGCAAAGGAAGAAACCACGCTGAGGTGTAATCTCAGCAAAGAACAAAGCGAAGACGTTTTGGGCGATTTTTGCCCAAAACGCTTGTTGTCGTCTTCTGCTTCGGTTGACAACGGTTTTGGCAAACCTGTCGGTTTGCGACCAGCGGACGCTGGTCATAAAAAAAGCATCACGCCGGGGCGTGACGCCAGTTCGGGGAGAGGCTCGGCTCATCTCGAAACACACCCCTCTCCCAAGGGAGAGGGGCCGGGGGTGAGGCCTTGGCTCGACACGGCCACACAAACACATTCATTCACTCATTCAACATTCATTATTAGTTATGGAAACCCTCGAAAACACCATCGCATCCGTTACCGTCGGCGAAATCGTGGCCGACAACCATTTGGCCGCCAACGTATTTGAAAAATACGGCATTGACTTCTGCTGCGGCGGCAAACGCACCCTGTTCGACGCTTGCGCACGCAAATCGGTGTCGGTTGACAAAGTCGTGGCCGATTTGGTAAGTGTACTGTCGCAGCGGCAGCCGATGCCCTCGCAGTCGTACAACCACTGGCCGCTCGACTTTCTGGCCGACTACATTGTGCAAACCCACCACGCCTATCTGCGCCGCGAACTGCCCACGCTGGAGGGCTACGTGCGCAAACTGGCCTCGGTACACGCCGACCGGCATCCTGAGTTGGTGCGGATTGCCCAACTGTTTCTTACCTTGCACGACGAACTGACGGCGCACCTCGGCAAGGAAGAGCAGATTCTGTTCCCGTACGTCAAGCGGCTGGTGGCTTTGCAACGCGACAACGGCGTGTTGGAACGCAAGTTTGCGGCCAGCCCGGTGGCGGTGATGGAAGCCGAACACGAAACCGCTGGCGAACTACTGCGCCAAATGCGCGAGATGTCGAACGACTTCACGCCGCCCGCCGATGCGTGCAATACTTACCGCGTGACGTTCGCCAAACTGACCGACTTGGAGAAAGATTTGCACCAGCACATACACTTGGAGAACAATATCCTGTTTCCGAAGGCCATCGCCTTGGAAAGCGACTTGCTGAACCGGGTGTCTTCGCCTGACCATTATGTTATCTGAGGACAATTAAGTACAGAGTCGTAAGTGGTAAGTCGCAAGTGGTTGAGCAAAAGTTGGGTACGTATGCTTTTCGGTCAAAAACACCCGAAACGCTTCATTGAATTGCAGTTCGGGATTTACAACCCTGAATCCACACCCACCTAAACTTTTACTCAACCACTTGCGACTTACCACTTGCGACTTTCCACTCACCACTCTTTCCGCTTATGTTATCTAAAACCTGCGGATACGCCCTGCGCGGCATCCTGTACGTGGCCCTCAAGAACGAAGAGGCCAAGACAGTGGGCATCAAGGAAATGGCTGAAGCATTGGAGGTGCCTCAGCCGTTCCTGAGCAAAATCATGCAGGAACTGGTACGCCGCGACATCCTGAACTCGGTGAAAGGCCCCAACGGCGGCTTTTTCGTGAACGAACGCACCCTGCAAACGCCCGTCATCAAAGTGGTGGAGGCCGTGGACGGGTTGGGGGCTTTCCAAAAATGCGCCCTCGGCCTGAGCAAATGCTCCGGCGACCAGCCGTGTCCGCTCCATTACCAAATCAAAGCGTACCGGGATGCCCTGTTTGATACGCTGTGCAAGCAGTGCATCGCCGACCTGAAAGACGACCTGCTCGTGGGCAAGGTTTTTGTGAAAAACTAAGATAGGTCAGAGGTCAGAAGTAAGAGGTCAGAAAAAAGCGGGCGGCGGCGGCAGTAGCAGTAAAAGCGTTTTGGGCAGAAAACGGCCAAAACGCCTGTAATCTGAACCGTCATTGCGAGCCTTGTAGCGAAGCGGAGAGGCGTGGCAATCTCGCTCCCACAGGCTCGGCAAAGGCATCAGGCACAGACGCGGCCATCACAATGCGAGCCTTCGGGAAGCGTGTTTGCCGAGCCTGTGACGGTGGGATTGCCACGGCCCTCCACTTTGTTCCGGGCCTCGCAATGACGGACATTTTTTAGCCGTTTTGAGCGAATTTTGCCCAAAACGCCTTTGCCCCACGCCCTATGCCCTCTGCTCTTCTCCGCATTCCATTCACTCACTCACTCATTCATTCATTGAAAATTGGACTCTTGTGGCTTGGGTTGGCGGCCGGGATAGGCGTTTTGCTCCGTTACGCCCAAGTATGGCCCATGCCCGACGGGTTCAACTACCGCTTTTGGCTGCACGCGCATTCGCACGTGATGTTGCTGGGCTGGCTGTTCAACGCCCTGTTCGCCAATCTGTTGGCCGCTTTTGTGCCGCCCGACCGGCAGCCGCGTTACCGTACGCTGTTTTGGGTGCTGCAAGCGGCCGTGCTGGGCATGTTGCTTACGTTTCCGGTGCAAGGCTACGCCGCCTTTTCCATCGCCTTCTCGACCCTGCACATGGTGGCCGCCTACGTGTTTGCG
>JALOMD010000023.1 GCA_025455595.1 Cytophagales bacterium
GCCGAACAGACCGAGGCACGCGATGAAAATGGCGAGAAACGCGAAAATAGAAACCACCTGCGAGGTCTTTTTCTCGGTGCGGTACAGGTTTTCGAGGTGTTGGTTCAGAAAAACGTACTCAAACGCCGACCCAGGATTGACTTTGCGATAGACCCGCTCCAATGCCGCCATGTTTTCCACCACGTCCGGCGACTGAAAACGCACCATCAGGTAATTGTAACTCTCTGTACGGGCATTGTGGTACGCAAACGGTACAATCTTGTCTTGCAGGCTCTGGAAGTGAAAATCGTCCACCACGCCTACAATTTCGTCGCCGTATTCGGTGAATACTTTCACTTTGCGGCCAATGGCCTGTTCGGGCGTAAGGCCGAGGTACATGACAGCGGTTTTGTTCAGCACCACCTGTACCGTCGTGTCTTCGGGTTGTTTCTTAGGAATGGTCTTACCGGCCAATAGTTTCAGGCCCATTGCTTCAATGATTTCGGGGCGTGTCCGTGCCGTGTACAGACCCACGCTCTCTTTCTCGTTCTTCGGGTTCGACAAATTCCGCAAACTCGTACCGATGCCCGGAAAAGACTGTACAAACGCCGCTTGTTTCACCGATGCCAACGTTCTGGCCCCGTTTTCCAACGCATCAAACTGTTCTTTTTTCTGTAAGTTGGTTGTCATCACGGCCACCACGTGTTCGGCTTGGAAACCCGGATTTTTGGTGCGCAGGTATTTGATTTGCAACTGAAAAACAATCACCGTGACAATCAGCACAACCGAGGCAGCAAACTGAAACACAACCAGACTTTTACGAAACGCCGCCGAGCCGGACTTGGACTGCCGGTTGCCTTGCAAAATACTTTTCGGGGAAAATCTTGAAAACAACAGTGACGGATACGCCCCGGCTAACAGTCCCACCACCAGCCAGACGCTTAACAGAATCATCCAGAACCACGCTTCTTTCAGAAAACCGAGTCGCAGCGTTTCTTCTGTCAATTGGTTGAGAAAAGGCAAAAGCAACACAATTAACAGAATGCTACTGAGCAGGCTGACGGTGACGTACAGAAACGTTTCACTGTAAAACCGCCCGACCATCTGTGAAAAACTCGCCCCCAGCGTTTTGCTGATGCCCACTTCACGGAAACTCCGTTGCAGACGGGCCGTGGACAGGTTCATGTAATTGATGGCCGCAATCAGCAACAGGGCCACGGCCAGACCAATCAGAATATTGGTTTGCTGGAAACTGCCATAAGGCGCGGCAATTTTATTGGTAAAATCAGCGGAATACAGATGTACGTCACTGAGCGGACGCAGGTACACGTCATAAAAACGTTCTTTGCGCGGACTTGCCTTGGCAATCGTCTGTTCTATTTTCGCAGACAACTTTGTGCCGTCTGTATTCGGAGCCAACAATAGAAACGTCTCAAAGCTGGCGTTGCTCCACGATTGGTTGTCGGGCCGCGAAGCCCATTCCACGCTGGCGAACGAACCCAGAATGTCATAATCCAAATGTGTGTCGCCGCTGAAATCGTCAAACACGCCGGTGATTTCCAACTCAAAGGAATTGTCTATTTTCAGTGTTTTGCCAATCGGGCTCTGGTTGCCGAAGTATTTCTGTGCCGTACTGTGCCGAACAATAGCCGTTTTCGGGCGATTCAGTGCCGTTTTGGGGTCGCCGACTTTGAAACGGAAGTCAAAAATCTCCAGAATAGAAGCGTCGGCGAAGTAGAGTTTCTTTTCGGTCAGGTGCTTCTCGCCGTGCGACACAAACGCCACATCGCCGAAATTATGGTGCAGCACACGGGTGGCCTGTTTCACTTCGGGCAGATTGTCTTTCAGATACGGCCCCATTTTGTTCGGTGCCTGCGACCATTTCTCGTAATTCTTGCCGTCAAACGTAGCGTTCAGACAGACCTGGTAGATGTTTTGGTAATTGCGATGAAAGGTGTCGAACGACAATTCTTTCCGCAGGAAAAGCAGCGTCGCCATCGCTGCCGCCAGTCCAATGGCCAGTCCGAACAGATTGACAAAGCTGAACGTCTTGTTGCGCAAAGCCGTTCGCACGGCGATTTTCAGGTAGTTTGTGAGCATGGGTGGCAGGTTTTGGAGATTGCGAGGATACTATTTATGCGCCGCGCCAATACAATGCCAGAAATACAAAAATGCGTTTGGGGCGTTTTTTGGCGGATTTTGAAAAGCGCAAAAGCAAACGAGTGTCCGGTTTTGGACACTCGTTGTTCACGGGCGAACAGAAAATAATTGACTACGTCGAACTTACGTTTCGGGGGGCGGATTTGTTTTGCAACCTCACCTCAACCCAAGTGACTGTTCAATATTTCCCGTTTTCCTGTCATGTTTGTGCCGAACACCATCCTGATACGGCGTTTTGGGCGATTTTCGCCCAAAACGTCCTTCAAAACCGAATTTCAAGTAGTCGAGCAAAAGTTTTGGTGTGTTTTCGTTTTAGGCAATAATTGCTCAAAACACCGTGGTGAAAAGCTGTTCGGGATTTGCAATCCCGAACCCGGCTGTCCCGGATTTGTAATCCGAAAGACAAATCCACCAAGACTTTTGCTTGACCACTTAAACAACCTCTAAGGTTTTTACAGCATGCGAGGAAACTTGGGTTTGTCATTCCGACGAAGCATGCTTTTCTAAAATCTTAAACAGTCTTATAGCTGTACAGCATACACAGGCAGGTTTTGACGTGTAAAAAGTTGAAAAAACCGACGACGGCAGGAATACTATTTTGCAAAAGCGGCTGCGGCCGACTGCGTATGTGAAATGTTTTTCGTAACTTGTCCTAAAATCCCGGAAAAATTATGGAAACGCTTGAGCTGATTTCCGACTACGAACTCGAACGTGGAAAACCCAAGCCCAGCCTCAATCACTCCGTTACGCAAAGTCATCTTTTAGTTGAAATGAGTCTCCGTTACCGCAAAACGTACACAATTCTTTCGGAACTCAGTCTGGAAATGCCCGAAAAGCCTGATACCGTACCCGACATTGCCATTTACGCCAAACTCGAAATAGACTTTCTCCACGACCGGACTACGGTTGCGGAAATGCCGCTTACCATCATCGAAATCGTCTCCCCGTCCCAATCCAATGACGACATTCTGGCAAAGTTTGAACGTTACTTCAAAGCCGGGGTAAAATCGTGCTGGCTGGTGATGCCGAGTTTCAAAGCTATCTCCGTTTACTCGGACATCGGCGTTTACACGTTTTTCAAACACTCCGACACCCTCACCGACCCCGCTGTGAGCATCGAATTGCCGTTGGCTGAAATCTTCGGTTGAAACCGCTCATTGTGGCGATTGGCGTTTTGAGCATTTTTTGCCTGAAACGCCATTTGTAGCACATGCTTCAGTCTGTGCAAAATCCGTCAGGATTTTTTCTATACAGCACAATCGAAATAGTATGTTTTTGCTGGTTAAAACCCGCCTACGGCGGCGCACAGGTTAAAGCATGTGCTACGTTCATTCGCTCCGCAGGCTTTTGACTGGATTGGCCAACGCCGCCTTTACCGCTTGGAAACCGACTGTAATCAGTGCAACGGCCACGGACACCACGCCCGCCACGGCGAAAATCCACCAGGCGATGTCGGCGCGGTAGGCGAAGTTTTGCAGCCACTGGTTCATGAAATACCAGACCAGCGGCACGGCGATGAACAGAGCCACGATGACCAGCCGCACAAAGTCCTTGGACAGCAACGCCACCAGGCTTGTCACGTCCGCGCCGAGTACTTTGCGGATGCCGATTTCTTTGGTGCGTTGTTCCACCATAAATGTGGCTAATCCGAACAGTCCCAAGCACGCGATGAAAATGGCGAGACACGAGGCGACGGTGAAAATCTGGCTGTACTGCTGTTCGGTGGCGTATTGCTTGTTGTAGTTCTCGTCCACGAAGAAATACTCGAACGGATTGCCGGGAAAGCTCTGTTGGAACAGCCGCTCCAACTCACCCATTTTGGACTGTATCTCGCTGGTGGTGAGGCGTACCGTGAAATAGCCGCCGTTATAGCCCGGAAAAAACACAATCGGCTTAATGGTCTGTTGCAATGACTCGTGGTGGTAGTCTTTAACCACGCCATAGACTTCATATTCTTGCGTTTCACCAAAGCCGCCCCACTTGATTTTCTTGCCCACCGCTGCCTGCGCCGAGGCAAAATTCAACTGCGCAGCCGCCTTTTCGTTAATCAGGATTTGTCGGCGTGTTTCGGCAGGTCGGCGGCAAATTTCGGCGGTCACGTTTTGTCCGGCGGCCATCGCAATGCCGTAGGTGTTCAAGTACCGGTCGTCTATGTAACAGACAGAATAGGTTTTCTTGTCGTCGTCGGGTTTCGGATTGAGTGACGTGAAGCCCGCCGCCATGAAATTATAATTGAGTCCCGGCACAAAACCTGTATTGGAATAGTCTTTCACATAAGACAATTGCGACAGACGATTCTGGAACACTTCGCCCGCCTGTTTGCGTTCTTTGGAATCGCCGATTTCGGCACCTTTGATTACCAGCAGTTGGTCTATTTTCATGCCGAGGCTCTGGTTTTGCATGTACTGTAGCTGTCTGTACAATACAAATGTTCCGGCTATGAGTGCAATCGAAATGCTGAACTGAAACACCACCAGCGATTTGCGCAGCCAAATGCCTTTCGCCGATTTGGCAAACACGCCTTTCAATGTCTGTATCGGTTGGAAAGACGACAGCGCAAATGCCGTATAACTTCCCGAAGCCAATGAACCCAACAACAGCAGCCCAAGCCCCGCAGCCCACAGCCAACTCTGTCCTAATGCCGCCAGCGACAGATTTTTACCGATCAATGAATTAAATACTGGCTGTAGCACCAATACAACAATTGCCGCCAGCACGAAACTCAACACGTTCAACAATAGAGACTCGCCCAGAAACTGACCGATCAATTGAGTATTACCTGCGCCAACCACTTTGCGGATGCCCACCTCTTTGGCACGTTTCAGCGAACCGGCGGTGCTCAGATTGACGTAGTTGAACCACGCAATGAACAAAATCAATACGGCTACGCCGCCGAGCAGATAGACAAACGCCAGATTGCCGTAGGTCTGTAAATAGTCGCCCAGCGAACGGGCCAGGTGCATGTTTTCAGCAGGTTGCAAACGAATGGTATTTTTCTCGTTGGGTTTGCGGCGTTTGTAGTCGGCGTTTAGTTTCCGTTCCAGCGCGGCCATATCCGCTCCATCGCGCAGCCACAGAAACGTGGGCGTGGACTGCGACTCAAACGTGTTCAGATCGGCCCAGAAGTTGCCGTTCAGGTTGGCCGGGTTTTTCAAGGTTTCCAGCGAGAACACCATGTCGTATTGCAAATCCGAATTTTCGGGAAAATCCCTGTAAACGCCAGTAACCGTATAGTTCGTTTTGCCGAAATCGTTGTGCAGCATCAGGCTTTTGCCCACGGGGGTTTCTTTGCCAAAATACTTAGTCGCATACGATTCCGAAATCGTTACAGTGTTGGGTTGTCGCAAGGCCGCCCGGCTGCCCTGTGTCAGTGGAAAACTGAAAAAATCAAAGAAAGAGCCTTCGGCATATACAATTTTCTCCTCCCGGAACGACTTCACGTATTGCGTCGAATCCGCCCCCGGCACAGTGACAATGCCCGGCGCGTACTGACCGATGCGGCAATAGTCGCGCACTTCGGCAAACTGGCTTTTGGCTGCCGGTCCCAAGCCGGGCATCACGTACGGGTAGTTGTTGCTTTTGACCTCGCCTTCTATCATCACGCGGTACAGACTCGGTAGGTTGGTATGGAACCGATTGGCACTTTGCTCAAAACCGATGTATTCGAGAATGAACAGAAATGCCGTGATTCCCAAGGCCAAGCCGGAAATATTGACGATGGAAAACACGCGGTTTTTCCACAGGTTGCGGAAGGCGATTTTGAGGTAGTTGCGGAACATGAGACAATGATTGAATGAATGAGTTTTGAATACCTGTCTGCCGACAGGAGCGAATGCAGGTGTCGGAACGATTGGCGTTTTGAGCAAAAATCGAAGAATTCCGCAATAGCTTGTGCCGACCATGCCGTTGGCTTGTCGGGGGGCGGGAACGCCCAAATTGAAAATCTCGCGTCTGGCAGAAACGATTTTGCCCAACGCGGAATACCATTGCAAACGCCCGGCCAAAGCGTGCCAAACGCCTCAGAACGGCGTTTGAAGCCAAAAGAAACTTTGTACACAACGTTACATGTCCGTTTTCGGACGCTTGCTGTTCAAGTACGGACGCTACGCTGTCAGTTCTCGGTTTACAGTCTGTAGTTTAGAGTTTAGAGTTCTAAAGGAAAAACCTTGCTGCCCAAACTAAGAGGTTGTTTAAAATTTTGTTTTACTGAAGCGTCCCGACAAGTCGGGACGCTCCGAAAAGTAGGTCTGTACGCTGTGCGTCTGACCGGAAGCACAGGCTCACCAAAGACAACAGACGGGCGTTTTGGGCAATCCCGACAAGCCTGCCAAGCCGAAGGCATGGTCGGGACGTCCTTCGAAACCGAATTTTAAACAACCTCTAAAACTGCAAACCGAAAACCGCCCTCAGGCACAGGTTTTTAGCGGTTCTGGTCACAGAGCCACAACCGTGTCGGTTCGCTTATACCAAATTCAAAGATTGGCTGCGTATTCACACATTCGCGAGTCATTGGTTTTCAATCAGTTCATTATTCGAAATTCGGCATTCAAAATTGGTATTACCTCTCCCCTACTTCGTTATGGAAAACACAGGTTTTTATTCGGCCTTGCCCCGCATTCTCTGTAATCGGCGGCGTTTTATCAGAAATCTGTCGTTCGGCTTCGGAGCCGGGACACTGTTTTTGCCGTATTTGTCGGCCTTGGCGGGCAACGACTCGTTTGCCGAACGCGATGTTTACAGTCTTTCGGGTTCCACCCAAGACGCATTGCAGTCGGGCAGGCAATTGGGCGTGGCCTTGGTGGGCCTGGGCAAGTACAGCACCGAAGAACTGGCCCCGGCCTTGCAAAAAACCAAGTTGTGCCGACTAACCGGCGTGGTGACCGGCTCGCCCGAAAAAGCCGAGAAATGGAAAAAACTGTACAAAATCCCGGACAAAAACGTTTACAACTACCAAAATTTCGACCAAATCGCCGACAACGCGGACATTGACATCGTCTATGTGGTGCTGCCAAACGCCATGCACCACGAGTACGTGATTCGGGCGGCACGGGCGGGCAAGCACGTCATCTGCGAGAAACCGATGGCAATGACCGTGGCCGAATGCGAGGAAATGATTGCCGCCTGCAAAAAAGCGGGTAAAAAACTGTCCATCGGATATCGGCTGCACTTCGAGCCGCACCACCGGGAAATGATGCGCTTGGGACAGCAACGCGTTTTGGGCGAAATTCGGAAAATCTTCACCGAAAACGCCCAAGTGCAGAGCGAGGAAAGCCCGTGGCGGCTGGGGCACGGCATCGGCAGCGGCGGCCCCATGCGCGACTTGGGCGTGTATTGCATCCAAGGTGCCGTTTACACCAAAGGCGATGTGCCGGTGTCGGTCACGGCAAAGTACCATCCCAAGAAAGACCCCGAAAAATTCAAGCTGATTGAGGAAGGCGTTGATTTCCAACTGCAATTCGCCGACGGCACCACCGCCGACTGTCGGGTGAGTTTCAACGACGAGTACAACAAGTTGCGGGCCGAGGCGGCCAAAGGCTGGTTTGAGTTGCAACCGTCGTTTCCCTACGAAGGCATCAAGGGCCAGACCAGCAACGGCCCGATGAACCTGCCCAACGTGCCTCAACAAGCACTCCAGATGGACGACTTCGCCGACTGCATCCTGAACAACAAACCAACCCGCGTCCCCGGCGAAATGGGCCTGCGCGACGTGGCCATCATACAAGCCGTATTCGAGGCAGCCGACACGGGTAAAAAAGTCGCCGTGAATGTGTCCAAGGTGCTGGATGAAGTGGGAAACAAGCAATGAAATGAGCTTTTGGCTATTAGCGGGTAGCAAAAAACAGCGTTTTGGGCAAAAAATGCCCAAAACGCGGCGCGTTGTCGTGGCATGGCTGAGGTGGAATAAATCGTGGGCGTTGTGCGGGTCATCCCGACAAGTCAGGACAGGTTGCCACGACTATCTTCCAGATACGAACGCCACATATTTACACGCACGGTCGGGAGGCACCTCTGTCTCGTGCAGACTCGGATTGTCTTTGGCCCAGCCTGTGCCGACCAAGGGCGGAACTTGCCCCGTCCCCTGCGAGTGGCTTTGTTTGAGAGGTTGTTTAAAGTTTCACGTTTTACCCTAACAATGCAACAAAACCACTTTCGTTGACATGGAAAAGTACAGTTTCACCGGCTTCGTATCGGCGCATTTTGGGCGTTTTTTGCCCAAAACGCGCTGTGAAACAAAACTTTAAACAACCTCTGAAACCGGCGTTTTGGGCAATTTTTGCCCAAAACGCCGGTTTTTTGCTAAAGGCCAACGGCTAAAAGCCAACCACTCACACAAAAAAATCCCGCACCAGTTCTTCATCTTTCATGCCGGGCGTGGCGGCGTATCCCGACAAGTCGGTGATGCCTTCAGCGGCCAGCACTTCGTCGTCAATGAAGAAATTGCCCGTCACGGTTTTGGCATCGCGTCTCAGGATGAAATAGGCCGAATCGGCCAAGATTTCAGGCGTGCGGCTGTGTTTCATCATCTGGTCGCCGCCGAGGATGTTGGCGACGGCCGCCGTGGCAATGGCCGTGCGCGGCCACAAGGCGTTGAACGCCACCTTGCCCCGGAACTCGCCGCTCATCCCCAGCACGCACATGCTCATGCCGTATTTGGCCATTGTATAGGCCACGTGCGGCGCAAACCAGCGGGTTTCCATGTTCAGCGGCGGCGACAGGTTGAGCACGTGGGGGTTTTCGGCCTTGAGCAAGTGCGGCAAGCACGCCTGCGAACACACAAACGTGCCCCGCGTGTTGATTTGGTGCATCAGGTCGTAGCGTTTCATCTCGGTTTGCAGCGTTCCGGTGAGTTGGATGGCACTGGCATTGTTGATCAGCACGTCAATGCCGCCGAACGTCTCGACGGTTTTCTCAACGGCGGCCCGCACTTGGTCTTCAAAGCGGATGTCAACCACCAGCGGCAAGGCTTTGCCACCGGCGCGTTCCATGTCCTCGGCGGCGGTGTAGATGGTGCCGGGCAGCTTGGGGTGCGGCTCGGTGGTTTTGGCGGCAATGACAATGTTGGCCCCTTCGCGAGCCAAACGCAGCCCGATGGCGTGTCCGATGCCCCGGCTGGCTCCGGTGATAAAGACGGTTTTACCTTTCATAAGTGTCAAGTCGTTAGTAGTTAGTAGTTAGTCGTTAGCCTTTAGCAAAAACAGAAGATCGAGAACTTGATAATCAGTTTGCGGTTTTCAGTTTGGGGGTTTCGGTTCGCAGTTTTTGGTTCGTGGAGACTTGCTTTGGCGTAATGTTGGGAAAGTCTGTCGTCAATTCCAAAAACAAGCGGCGATTGCCTTTTTCCGTCGGCCAGCGTTTTAGGCAAATTTTGCCCAAATTGGAAATCCCGCAACAGGCGGGAACGCTTTCCAAATTCTGAATTCATAATTCTGAATTCCTAATTGACCCAATGGTCGTACTGCATGTACTGGGCCGTTTCGCGGGCGGCTTCGGCCCCGAGCAGTTTGCTGATGACGTGAAACGACATGTCCAAGCCCGCCGAAATGCCCGCCGAGAGAACGATGCGGCCGTTGTCCACCCAACGTTCCTCGGGCAGCACGGTTGTGTTGGGGGCGGCTTGGCGCATGGCCTCCACCGCCTTCCAGTGCGTGGTGGCACGCAACCCTTCGAGCAAACCGGCCTTGCCCAGCACCAACGAGCCGGTACACACCGACAGCACCATTTCGGCGGTTTGGTTCTGTTGCCGCACCCAATCGAGTAGCACCGGATTGTGCATTTCGCGCCGCGTGCCGAACGGCGTGCCGTCGGGACGGATGCCGCCACCGCCCGGAATCAGGAAAATATCGGATTTGGGGCAGTTTTCGAGCAAAAAGTGCGGCTGAACCACCAGCCCGTTGCGGGCCGTGACCGGCGATTTTTCGGCCACGGTATAAACGCGGAACGGCGGCTCGGCTCTGTCGCGGAGGCCGCAGACGGAAAACACTTCGAACGGCCCGGCAAAGTCCAGCACTTCTACGTCGTCGAAAATGAAAATGGCAAGGTTGCGCATATGAGTGGTAAGTCGTAAGTAAAAAAAAGGTTGCAAGTACCTAACCACCGGGGCCTGTGGGCCACAGGCCCCGGTGGTGGGCAAGGTTTGGCATGTAAGAATCAAAAGGTTGGTTAAGGCTTGGAAAGATGGCATATTTTGCAGACTTTTAGAAATACAGCCCAACCATTGAAACCGCAAAAATGAATAGCCTGAAACTGATTCTGTTTTTTGCTCTTGCGGGTGTATGGACAGCCCATGCACAAGAGAACATTCTCTATCCGGCACTGAAAGAAACAATTGACAGCTTGGCGGCCATTGACCAAAAAGTGCAGCAGGACTTCATAAACGGCAGCCCTGAAAACAGACCGGCACTTGAAAAAACGAAAGATGAAACATTCGTCAGGCACGCGGGCGTTTTGAAGGAAATTCTGAAAAAATACGGCTACCCGAACTTCGACAAAGTGGGCAAGAAAGCATCGGCCAACTACTGGCTCTGTGTACAACACTGCGACCACGACTTGGCTTTTCAGAAAGAAGTGCTGAAAGAAATGAAACGGGAAGTCAAAAACAAAAAAGCCGGTGCCAGCCATTTCGCTTACTTGGTTGACTGAGTGAATTTGAATTCAGGCAAAAAACAGATTTACGGCACGCAGGTCACCTACCAAAACCGAACGGCTGTGCCGAAAAGCCTCAAAAATCCAAAGTCGGTCAACAAACGGCGGAAAGAAGCGGGGCTTGAACCGATAGAGGGATATCTACAGAGAATGACGGAAATGCACAGACAAATGAGTCCGATGAATTAATACTAAAATGTCATGAGTCTTGCGTCTTTAGTCCTTAGCAAAATAGACTGATTATCAGCAACTTACGCACAAATAAATACACAATATTCATTTTGTTTTAGCCCGACTCGTCGGGATGATTGTAAACACAACAGTATCCCGTTTTGGCTAAAATTCGGCTAAAGCCGAATCTACACGGCGTTTTGAGCAAAAATTGAAAAATCCCGCAACGGGCGGGAACGCCAAAAACGCAATCCCAAACTTTTGCTTGATTCCTCGGCAGTTTGCTATTTTAGCAACATGAAAGCCAAGAACGAAGCCAACCAATACGACAAAATATTCAAGGAAAACCTTGAGTCGGTTACGCTGGCACTGGTTGAGAAAGTGCTCAACATTGCCGTGGCCAACTATGAAAAAATACCCGTGGACTTGCAGCGCACCTTGGAGCGAAAACCTGATCAGTTGCTCAAAATCACAGACAAGCAGGCTCAAACGTTTCTGTTACATCTTGAATTCCAACTGATAGACGACTTGACAATGGCTGACCGGATGCTGGAATACAGAGCACTGTTGTGGCGCAAATACCAGTTGCCTGTTAAACAGTACGTATTATTCCTGTCCGACACGATTCCCCAGATGCCCACCCTCATCGAGCAAGAAAACTTGTCGTTTGCCTTTGGCTTGGTGCGTCTTTCTCAAATAGACTACCGGTTGTTCCTCTCCTCGAACCAAGGCGACGAAGTAGTGTTTGCCGTACTGGGTAATTTCGGAAATGTTGCGCCGGAGCAAGCGGCTTCGCAAATCATTGACCGACTGCAACAAACCTCGGTTGACAAAACGGAACTGTCCAGACACTTGCAACAATTGAGAACATTGGCTAATTTGCGTAAGCTATCACCCTTCATAGAGCAGATTATGGACTCGATCATGCAATATATCAAAGAGGAAGACGACTTCCTTTTTAAAAGAGGCGAACTAAAAGGCGAACTAAAAGGCGAGTTGAAAGTCAAGCGGGAAGCAATCCTGAAATTTCTGAAAGATGGCATCCTGACAACCAAGCAACTGGCCTCGTATTTTGAAGTCTCCGAAGATTTTGTCGAAGACTTGCGCAAGCAACTGCCTTAGTAAGCTGATGTTACGCAGCGTTTTAAGCAATCCCGACTCGCCGGGACAGTTTTTCGGGTTCCTGAAAAGCCGGTTTTTACAGTTTTTTCCCAATCTGTGCGTAACATCAGCCCGTGCGTGTAAAAGGCATACCAAAGGAAAAAAGGGCGTAGCCCCGAACTATTCGTAGCATTACAATCACGGCAAAGTCGAAAGGGGCGTTAGCCCTGCCATCTTCTTGTTCGACTGGTACAATCAGGAAAAATATCAGGGCTAACGCCCCTTTCGCCTGCGAACGCCTTGTGCTACCATGATTGCGGGGCTACGCCCCTTTTCTTTATCAGGGTTAACGTGAATTATGGAAAGGGGAGTTTTTGTCATCCCGCCAAGGCGGGATCCGGCCGTAGGATTCGCGGAAATCCACAAGATTCGCGTGCGTCAAGC
>JALOMD010000552.1 GCA_025455595.1 Cytophagales bacterium
GAAATACGGGACGAAGTTGAGGTAATAGTCGAACACGATGGCTTTTACGGGTGCGTCGCGTTTGATGAAGTCGTCTATTTTCTCCACCAAGTCAATCACGACCACCACGGCCATCAGGATGCCCACCACAAAAGCGAAAGTGGTCAGGTACTTGCGAATAATGTATCGGTCAATCAGTTTCACGTCTTCGGTTTACAGTTTTCGGTTTTCAGTTTATCGTCCCGACAGGTCGGGATTGCTCAAAACGCTTTTTGTCTGAACCATGATTCGTAAGATTAAAGGATTGACTTGATTGAAACGACCAATCATGCTAATCTCTGAATCCTACGAATCAGGGTTCAGACAAAAAGCCCCCTCCTTGGGAAGCCTGTCCCGACCTGTCGGGAGGGGTTGGGGGAGGCTCCAAAACGCCTGCAAAAATAGCACCGTTTTTTCACCCAAGACCCAAGACTAACTACTCCCCTCTGTTTTTCCTGCTTGATGCCGAAACGGCCCACCACACGGTTTTCGGCTTGGTCAAATTCCTGTTTCGGCTGCCCGGCGTGCCGGGGTTGTTCCGGCGGCTCTACCGGCTCGAAGACCCACGACTGGAACGCGAAGTGTTCGGTATCCGGTTCCCGAACCCGGTGGGTTTGGCCGCCGGGTTCGACAAAAACGCCGAACTGGTCAGCGAACTGGCCGACCTGGGTTTCGGCTTCATCGAAATCGGCACGGTCACGCCGCGTCCGCAGCCGGGCAACCCCAAGCCGCGCATGTTCCGCCTCAAGCCCGACCAAGGACTCATCAACCGCATGGGTTTCAACAACGACGGCGCGGAAGCAGCCGCACAAAGATTGCGGAAGACAGCCCCACCCCAGCCCTCCCCCAAGGGGAGGGAGCAAAAAGCCCCCTCTTTGGGAGGGGGTTGGGGGAGGCCCATTGTTGGCGGCAACATTGGCAAGAACAAGGCTACGCCCAACGAAAACGCCGTCCAAGACTACGAAGCGTGCTTCGAGGCGTTGTTTGACGTGGTGGACTACTTCGTGGTCAATGTCAGCTCGCCCAACACGCCCGGCCTGCGCGACCTGCAAGACCGCGAGCCGCTGACGCGACTGCTGTTGACCCTGCAAGCCCGCAACCAAGCCAAGCCGGTTCCGAAGCCGATTCTGCTCAAAATCGCCCCCGACCTCACCGACGGCCAGCTCGACGACATCATCGGTATTGTGCGCGATACGGGCATTGCAGGCGTGGTGGCCACCAACACCACCGTGAGCCGCGACGGCCTGCGCACCGATTTGAACACCATTCCGAACCCCGACCAGGGCGGCGTGAGCGGGCAGCCGCTGCGGAAACGCGCCACCGAAGTGATTCGGTATCTGCACCAGAAATCGGGTGGCGCGTTTCCGATTATCGGCGTGGGTGGCATCCACTCGCCCGCCGACGCGCTGGAAAAACTCCGCGCCGGTGCTTCGTTGGTGCAACTCTACACGGGCTTCGTCTATGAAGGCCCCGGCATCGCCAAGCAAATCAACCAAGCGATTTTGCGAGAAAGTGTGTAAT
The DNA here is from genome assembly GCA_025455595.1 of Cytophagales bacterium. Taxonomy (GTDB): domain Bacteria; phylum Bacteroidota; class Bacteroidia; order Cytophagales; family 172606-1; genus Xanthocytophaga. The sequence continues at coordinate 1,540 of JALOMD010000552.1, forward strand.
TTTGGGTAAAAACCTGCCTGAACGCCATGGAAACGACAATCCTGCATTTTTCGGAAGAACTTCGTTTCACCGACGATGAATTCTACGAGTTCTGCCAACAGAACAACGATTTGAAATTTGAACGCACCCACAACGGTGACATCATTTTAATGGCAAACACAGGCGGAAAAACCGGCATTCGCAATGCCGAACTGATTGGCGAATTTGTTATCTGGAACCGGAAAACCCAGTTCGGCAAGGTGTTCGATTCGTCCACGGCGTTCCGGCTGCCCGATACGTCGGTCAAGTCGCCGGACGTGGCGGTGGTGGCGCAGCCCCGTTGGGACGCACTGACGGCCGAGCAACAGGAGAAATTTCCGCCCGTTTGCCCGGATTTTGTCGTTGAAATCAAATCGGCTTCCGACCGCCTAAGCGATTCGCAGACCAAAATGGAGAAATGGATGGAAAACGGCTGCCGATTGGCATGGCTCATTGACGCACAGAGCCAAACAGTCTATGTCTATAGAAAAAACAAAGAAACAGAAGAAAAAACGGGATTCAATCAAATACTGTCGGGCGAAGACGTGTTGCCGGAATTTGCGTTCGACTTACAGCTTTTGTCCTGAATGAGATTTTTTCTGCCGTTTTGGGCATTTTTTGCTTAAAACGCTTGAGGTTTTGCAAAACAGATGACGCAGATTGAGGAAATTATTCAAGAAACGCGGCGAACGTTGGTTTGCGTATTCGCCGATGTGGACACGTGGTTTGAAAAGCCCGCCGACTTGAGGGATTTCAGACCTCCAACAAACGGCTGGACAATCAATGAAGTGCTGGAACATATCTCTCTGACGAGCCATTTTCTGTTGATTCTGATTGACAAAGCTGTGACGAAAGCACTGAAAAATGTCAATAACCTGAATCTGACACAGGAACTTGCCGATTATCATTTTGAAAAAGAAAAGTTGGACGAAGTGGGCTTGTATAAATCGTTTGAATGGATTCGACCGGAACACATGGATCCAACTGGCCAAGTGCCGCTTGTACAAGTGCGGGAAACCATCCAAAACCAATTGAACAGATGTTTGGAGCATTTGCAAAATATGCCCAACGGCGAGGGCGTTTTGTACAAAACGACCATGACAGTGAACAACTTGGGTAAGATAGACGTGTACGAGTACATCTACTTTTTGGCGAAACACGCCGAACGGCACATTGCACAGATGGAGCGAAACGAGCAAGAGTTTGCCCAAAAGCAAACCTTTGCACAGTGAAACAAAAGGGAAACATCGCCATGATAGCAGAAAAAATAAAAAACGCTTTGGAAAATATGCATTCCATGAACGCGAAGGAATTGAGCGAATACGACGCGTTCATACAGTCTCACATTGACAAACCTCTGTCGGACTATTCCGCAGAAGACAAACAAGCCATGCAGCAATCCATGCCGCTTTTGCTGGAACTGCTGAAGAAACAGGTGAAAGAATTGCGTGACAAAGTGGAGGAGGTTGACGAAAGAACGAATCGGAAAGCAGCCTGAAAACAAAGCGTGTTTCAACGAGTGAAACTGTAGTTGTCTCTGTAGCGTTTTAGGCAAAAAACGCCCAAAACGCTACAGAGACAATTTAATTTCACAGAGCCGTTTTGGGCAAATTTCGCCCAAAACGCCAACGATCAAGAACCCAAAGCCTATTATGGCAAAAAACACCTATAAATCACCGACCACCAACAACGGCACCGCCGCCCGCAAGGAAACGGCCGAACGCAAGCCCACGCGCCGCCGCCAAGCCAGCCGCTGGAGCCGCGTGGTGGCGTTTTTCAACGATCCGCGCACCCACCTCACAGGCGGGATGCTGCTGCTTTTTCTGGCGTTTTTCCTCAGCATTGCGTTCGTGTCTTACTTGTTCACCGGACGCGCCGACCAGAGTTCGGTGAACGCCGTGCTGGACACGCCCCTGCCCGAATCGGGGGCCGAAACAGAGAACTGGCTCGGCGTGACGGGGGCGTTCCTGTCGCACTGGTTCATTTACAAGTGGTTCGGCGTGTCGGCGTTCTTGCTCATTCCCATCCTGTTTCTGGCCGGCTACAAGATTGTGTTCAAACGCGAGCTATTTCCCATCGGACGGCTGACACAGTTTTCGGTGTTTGCCGGGGTGTGGATCAGTGCGTTGCTGGGCTACTTGGTGGTAGGCACCGAACAACGCGAATGGCGTGGGTTACGAACTGGCCGCCTTCTGCAACAGCCTGCTCGGCTGGGGCACGGTGCTGCTGCTTGGTTTCACGCTGGTGGTGTTTGTGGTCTATTTCTTCAACGTAACCACCATCAAGGGCTTCAACGTGAAAATCCACGAGACCATCCGCGAAATCGAAGAGGCGGGCAAGGAAGACGTGGCGATACCCGACGCGCCGCTGGTGCCGGTTACCGACGAATGGACGGAGCCTGCCGACGACGACCCGGACTTGGAGCGGTTTGCCGTGGCCGTTGACCAGCCCGAAACCGGGCAGTCGCTGCAATTCGGCGCACCGGCGTTCAACAAGAAAGACTTGTTCCGCAAGCACGGCGGCGAGGTGGCGTTCAGCATTGAGCAGCCGAATGCCATCGAGCCTGCCACGAACGGCGTTCCGTTCAAAATCGAAGAGTCGTTGCCGATTACCGAAAACGTGCCCGTGCTGCCGTTCGAGAACGACCAGCCTGTGCCCGAAATGGCACCTTACGACCCCACGCTTGACTTGGCGCAGTACGTCTATCCCACCGCCGAACTCCTCGACGAACAGGGCAGCGAAAGGGCGCAGGTGTCGGTGGAGGAACTGGAGGCCAACAAAGACAAAATCGTGGAGACGCTGGGCCACTACGGCATCAGCATCGCGTCCATCAAGGCCACCATCGGGCCCACGGTCACGCTGTACGAAATCATCCCCGAGGCGGGCATCCGCATCTCGAAAATCAAGAGCCTCGAAGACGACATCGCCCTGAGCCTGGCCGCGTTGGGCATCCGCATCATCGCGCCGATTCCGGGCAAAGGCACCATCGGCAT
>JALOMD010000553.1 GCA_025455595.1 Cytophagales bacterium
GAGCCGCGCCACACCATTTGCTTGCTGGCCGCATCAATGATGTCGATTATCAGCGTGCCTTCAGTGTACGTAGTGGTGCGGGTGCCTGCGTACGGCATAGGGCCCCACGGCCCGTACGGCCCCCACGCACCGCCCCACGGGTAGTACCGCCAGTACCAGCCGCCGTACATCATGGGGTAATAGTCGTTCACCGAACTGCGTTTTTTCTCGGTGTAGGTGTGATAGGCCACCATCATGTCGGCGTTGGTATCCACCTCGACCAAGCCGCGCGTGATCAGTTCGGAGGCGATGGTGGCGTGGATACTTTGGTCAATCAGGGAGCTTTTGTACAGCGGGTTACGACTGATTTGTTCGTCGGCATCCGAGAACTGGAACGTGCGGTATTTGGTCAAGTCTATCTGCGGGTTGCTGTCAACCGCCACCCGTGAAGTATTGCAGGCACCCAGCCCCGCCAACAGGCAGAGCAACAGGGCGATTTTTTTCATCTGTCTCATAAAACTGGTCGGTTTTTCTACCTATGTGTGCAAAAAACCGTACCCCTCGCACTGGCGGATGAGCAGATCGTTGGGCAGGCGTTTTGAACAAAATTTGCCCAAAACGCCACGAGGAGGCGAGATTCGGCACCGGCCCAAACCTGCTTCCGACCGATTTCCGAAAAATAAACCGACGCGAACGACGTTCTTTCCCTGACACCATCTTCTTTATTCCCGAAAAACATGCTAAAACGCTTGCTTTTGCTCGGCTCCTTTGCAGCAGCCGCAATCCTGTCGTCCTGCGAAAATCCGACCGAACCCGCCACCGGCGCACGGCTCATCTTCAAATTCAAGTTCGACAGCACGCAGACACGCCTGAACAACATTGGGCAGCCTTCCACCATTGCCGCCGGAAATGCAGCACAGTCGCCCCGGTTCCGGTCGGCTTCTGCACATTACATCGAACTGGCACCGGACGCACTGACGGCATTAGGCAAAGGGAATGTGCTGTACGTGGCACCGGAAACCAACGCAGGCGGCAGCACTGCCATTGATTTCAGCAAATCGGTGCTGGTGGGAGACAACGAGGAATTCTTTGCCGTGCCGTTGAGCCAAGTGAAGCCGGGCACTTACAAATGGCTGCGCGTGTCGTTGGCGTACCAAAACGCGGAGGTGACGGTTCGGTACAACGGTGTGAACTACCCGGCCACCATTGCCGGGTTTGTCGGCTTCAACACGTACATCAACAGTTTCAAGGTGAATACGCAGACCGTGGCGGTAAACGCCAACAAAAAACAAGGCTTTTGGGCTGCCGAGGTAGCCGGACTCACTTTCCAAGGCCAAGCACCCGAAGGCGCGGTTACCGTTCCAAACCCGATTTTTGCCACGTCGCCCATTCCGCAAGGCTCTTGCGTAGTTACTGGCGATTTTTCGCAAGCCCTCACGATTTCCGGCAACGAGACACAAGATGTGGTGGTGACGGTTTCGCTGTCGGTCAACAAAAGCTTCGAGTGGAAAGACGACAACCGGAACGGTCTTTTTGAACCAGCCAGCGGCGAGATGGTGGTGGACATGGGTTTCCGAGGCATGAAGCCTTCTTACGCGCAGTAAGTAGCCAAGCGTTTTGAGCAAAAATTGCCCAAAACGCAAAAGGACGCAAGCACCCACTTGTGTCCTTTTGCGTTTGAAGTAGTGCCGATTGGTAATCGGCACACGCCGAATCGCATTCGGCGTTACTTTGGCTCGGCAACGGTTCGGATGTGTAACTCGTTCAGTTGCTTGTCCGAAATGGTGGAAGGTGTGTCAATCATCACGTCGCGGCCCGCGTTGTTTTTCGGGAACGCAATGAAATCACGAATGGAGTCGGCACCGCCGAAAAGCGAGCAAAGGCGGTCAAAGCCAAAGGCAATGCCTCCGTGCGGCGGCGCACCGTATTCAAACGCATCCATTAGGAAACCAAACTGGTGACGGGCCTCTTCATCGCTGAATCCCAGCAGTGAGAACATACGAGCTTGCAGCTCGCGGTTGAAAATCCGAATCGAGCCGCCGCCTACTTCCACGCCGTTGATCACCATGTCGTAGGCATTGGCACGCACGGCTCCGGGATTGCTGTCCAGCAGCGGAATGTCCTCCGGCTTAGGCGACGTAAACGGGTGGTGCATTGCAAACCAGCGGTTTTCCTCTTCGCTCCATTCGAGCAACGGGAAATCCAGCACCCAGTGTACTGAATATTCATCCGGCTTGCGCAGACCGAGGCGGTTGCCCATTTCCAAGCGCAGTTCATTCAGTTGCTTGCGGGTTTTGTCGGCAGGCCCGGCCAGAATCAGCAGCAAATCGCCGGGCTGGGCCTCGAAGCGAGTCGCCCATTGTTTCAAGTCATCTTCTGTGTAGAATTTATCCACCGACGATTTCAGCGAGCCGTCTGCGTTATAACGCACGTAAATCAATCCTTTGGCCCCGATTTGCGGACGTTTCACAAAATCGGTCAGTTCATCCAGTTGCTTGCGGGTGTAGTCGGCGCAATCTTTGGCGCAGATGCCGACTACTAATTCGGCTTCATCAAATACTCCGAAACCTTTGCCTTGTGCCAGTTCGTTGAGTTCCACGAACGTCATCCCGAAGCGAATGTCCGGCTTGTCGGAGCCATAATTCTTCATCGCGTATTCGTAGGTCATGCGCGGCACTTCGCCGATTTCGATGCCTTTCACGGCTTTGAACAGATGGCGTACCAATCCTTCAAACGTATTCAGAATGTCCTCCTGCGTGATGAAAGACATTTCGCAGTCAATTTGCGTAAATTCCGGCTGGCGGTCAGCCCGTAAGTCTTCGTCGCGGAAGCACTTCACAATCTGGTAGTAACGGTCAAATCCAGACACCATGAGCAACTGCTTGAACGTCTGCGGCGACTGCGGCAGCGCGTAAAACTCGCCCGGATTCATGCGGCTCGGCACCACAAAGTCGCGGGCACCTTCGGGTGTGGATTTGATTAAAACGGGCGTTTCCACTTCAATAAAGTTCAGGCCGTCCAGATACGTCCGTGTTTGTTGCGCCATTTTGTGACGCAATTGCAGGTTGGCTCGCACCGCATCGCGGCGCAGATCGAGGTAGCGGTATTTCATGCGGAGGTCGTCACCGCCGTCAGTGTTGTCTTCAATCAAAAAAGGCGGCAGTTTGGCCGGGTTCAACACTTCTAATTCAGTCACCAGAATTTCGATGTCACCGGTGGGCATATTCGGATTTTTCGACACCCGCTCAATGACTTTTCCGGTAGCTTTCAGCACAAACTCCCGACCCACCGAACGTGCCTGCTCAATTAGTTTTTTATCGGTTTTGCCCTCTTCAAATATCAATTGTGTGAGGCCGTATCGGTCGCGGAGGTCAATCCACAGCATGTGTCCTTTGTCGCGGGTGCGGTGCATCCAGCCGCAAAGATTCGCCGCAAGTGTGGGTTCTGAGCATGGAAATTAATTATGAATTATGAATTATGAATTCAGAATTTTTCTTGTTTTGGAGCAGGCGTTTTGGGCAAAAAACGGCTAAAACGCTTTCAACTCGAAAATTTCAGGGTGCAAAGGTAAGCGAAACCTGCAAACGTCCAGTATTCGAGGTCAGGATTTGCGTTGTGAAGCCCGGACGAAAGCAACCCATTCTGAATTCATAATTCTAAATTCTGAATTAAAACGGTCGCACGGCTTTGATGAAGATGCCCCGGTAGTAGTCGGAGAGGAGGTTGTCTTCGATGACACCCCGGCTGGTGCTGGAGTGGATGAAGGTGATATTATCGCGGCTTTTGACGGCGGTGACCAACCCGGCGTGGGTGACGCGGTTGCCGCCTTTGCGGTCTGAGAAAAACACCATGTCGCCGGGGGCGATTTCGCTGATGGAAACCTCGCGGCCCGCTTCGGCTTGCTCGTTGGAGGAGCGGGGCAACTTGAAGCCGACGGCTTGGAATGAGTTGCACAACAACCCGGAGCAGTCAATGCCCGACCGCTCAGTGCCGCCGTAGCGGTAAGGCGTACCCAAGTAAGACCGCGCCGTTTCAATCACCTTGGCCGAACTGCCCGTGGCCCGCCGGGCCGTGGAAGTGCCGCTGCGGCCGTCGCCGAAGTCAAAATAATCTTCTTTTTTTGTCCGCGTCGGTGTTTTGTAGGTGTTTTGGCGGCTGTTTCCGCGTTTCTTCTCGTAAGTGACGACGCTGACGCGTTTGCCGCACGCCGAAAGCAGCACCCCGGCCAGCAGCAACCAAGCGATGACTGTAGTTTGGCGCATGGCGGCTTGTGGTAAGTCTTTGGTCATTTGCCTTTAGTCTCTGTTCAGTACGGAAAGCAAACAGAGATTT
>JALOMD010000554.1 GCA_025455595.1 Cytophagales bacterium
CCAAAACGCCGTTGTCATTTACAGATGCTGCCAGTTGAACGCGCAACCGTTCGCCACGAAAAACGCGGATTTGGGCTTTTATTGTTTTTTTACGAAAAATTTGAGTTATCTTTAGGGTGCCTGCTATATTTCACCGCCAATCCGTCATCAATCACAAACACCTGACTTTCATTATGCGCGTAGCCGTCGCCAAACCGCGCCTCACCGCGTGGCAGATTTGGAACATGAGTTTCGGTTTTTTGGGCATCCAGTTCGGTTTTGCGTTGCAAAACGCCAACATGAGCCGCATTTTCCAGACCTTGGGAGCCAATATCGATGACATTCCCATCCTCTGGATTGCCGCACCCACCACCGGCCTGCTGGTGCAGCCCATCATCGGCTACATGAGCGACCGCACTTGGAACCGCATCGGGCGGCGGCGGCCTTACTTCCTGACCGGGGCCATCTTGGCTTCGCTGGCCCTGTTGGCGGTTCCCAATTCGCCTTACCTTTGGGTGGCCGCCGGATTGCTGTGGATTCTGGATGCGTCCATCAACGTCTCGATGGAGCCTTTCCGCGCATTGGTAGCCGACATGCTGCCCGACTCGCAACGCACCACCGGATTCGCTTTCCAAAGTTTTTTCATCGGAACCGGCGCGGTAGTGGCCTCGGCCATGCCTTATATGCTCTCCAACTGGATTCTGCCCAGCTTTGGTATGGACGAAAAAAGCCTCACCATTAATGGCGTAGTGCCCGACTCGGTGATTCTGTCGTTTTATTTGGGTGCGTTCGCGTTCATCGCCGCCGTTACGTGGACGGTGGTAAAAACCAAGGAATACCCGCCGGAGGAGTTCAAACAATATTACGAAGGAAGCGAAGCAGCCCACGGCGTAGCCGGAGGGCTGAAAGAAATCCTGCAAGACTTTGTAGGAATCCCCAAGGCCATGTGGCAACTGGGGGCCGTGCAGTTCTTTTCTTGGTTCGCCCTGTTTGCCATGTGGATTTACACCACCGCCTCGGTGACCAAGCACATCTACGGCACGGTCGACACCAAATCGGCCCTGTACAACGAAGGTGCCGACTGGGTGGGCATTTGCTTTGCCGTCTATAACGGCGTGGCGGCAGTGGTGGCGTTCATGCTGCCCTACTTCGCCACCCGCACCAGCCGCAAAACGGTTCACAGCGTTTGTTTGGTGGCGGGCGGCTTGGGCCTGATTTCCATCTTTTTCATCACCGACAAAAACGCCCTGTTGCTCTCCATGATCGGCATAGGCGTGGCGTGGGCCAGCATCTTGTCCATGCCATACGCCATGTTGGCTGGCTCGCTGCCGCCGCACAAAATGGGCATTTACATGGGCATCTTCAATTTCTTTATTGTGATACCGCAAATACTGGCGGCCAGCGTTTTGGGCTTTTTTGTTCGAAATTTCTTCGGCGGGGAGTCGGTGTACGCGTTGGTGCTGGGCGGCGGGGCCATGTTTGTCGCTGCTTTGCTGACGCTGCTATTCAAAGACACCACCGAGCAAGTGCGCCAGCGGGAAGTAATCGCCGAGTGAATGTACCCGAACCTGCGTAACTTTTTTCCGTTCGCCGGTGTTTAATGGTACGAGTACGGTTTCCGAGCCAAACGACCCGGCGTAATCTTGCGCCGGGAAGCCGGTTTGTGTAAACGATACAGCAGAAGCCGACGCATTACGAATACAGTTGCCTGATAATTAAGCAGATTGTCCTGCGAATCGTACGCAAAAAATGCGTAACTTGGATTTCGCCAATCATCGCACTGTCTTGGGTTTTTGCCCAAGACCAAAGACTCACTACTCAAGACTTGATATGTAGTTTCGTTTACCCTTAATTCACAAGCCGCTATGAGAACTTCACTTGCGTTTCCCAAGCAGAAACGCCTTTGGATGTTCGCCTTGATGTGCAGCCAGTTGGCTGTGTGTGCGTTTGCCCAAGAGCAAACCATCGGCTTCCATTTTGCTGACAAACGCCGTTCGGTCACGTTCCCCTTCGAGTGGCACAGCAACCTCATCATTGTGCCCGTACGCATCAACGACTCGGACACGCTGAACTTCATCCTCGACACGGGCATCAGCATGAACTTGGTGACCGACCCGGAAGTGGGTCGTAGCCTCGGCCTGCGGTATTTCCGCAACGTGAACGTGCTCGGTGCGGGCAGCGGCTCGCCGTTGCAGGCCAGCGTGTCGGTCAACAACCGGCTTTGGCTGCCCGGCGTGCGTGCCGAAGGCCAGAGCGTGGTGGTGCTCAACCAAGACCTGCTGCAATTGTCCAACTACGTGGGCATGCCCATCCACGGCATTTTCGGCTTCGAGTTGTTCCGGCATTTTGTCGTCAAGATTGACTTCCGCAGCCGTATCATCCAGCTTCACCAGCCCGAAAAATACCGCTACCGGGGCCGGGGCGAGAAAATTCCTATCGTCATTGAAGACACCAAGCCTTACGTGTATGCCAGTGCCGTCTATGCCGACAACCGCGAGGTGCCCATCAAAGTGATTCTCGACACCGGGGCCGGGCACGCCCTGTCGCTGGAACTGGGCACCAGCGACCAAATCCAACTGCCCGACAAAGTGATAAGGGCGCAGTTGGGCCGTGGGCTCAACGGCATCATCAACGGCAGTCTCGGCCGCATCGAAAAGGTGCGGATCGGCAACTTTGAACTCGAAAAGGTGATCACGTCCTTCCCTGACACCACTTCGTTGACGCAGGAAATGGCCCGCAACCTGAACCGGCAAGGCAACATCGGCTGCGAGTTGCTCAAGCGGTTCGACGTGGTGTTCAACTACCCCAAAAACTACATTGTGCTCAAGCGCAGCCGCAAGTCGTTTCGCGAGGCGTTCGAGCGGGACATGAGCGGCATGGACGTGAAGGCCGAAGGGCATGACTTCAAGCGTTTTGTGATTGACAACGTGCATTCCGGCTCGCCCGCCGAGAAAGCAGGCCTGCAACCCGGCGACGAGATTATTGCCATCAACGACCGAATGACGGCAACCCTGCACCTGAGCGATGTCATCAAGATGCTGCAACGCGGCGAAGGCCGCACGGTCAAGCTTTTCCTGAAGCGAGACGGCCAGTTCGTCTATACCGAGTTCCGCCTGAAAAGAATGATATAGGAAAACGCAGGGTTCGGAAAGTGTGAAGAAGCAAAAAGTGGTTTTTCGTCCCCGGCGACGTGTCCGTGCGTTTTGGGCAAAAATTGCCCAAAACGCAAAATGCCGTCGGCAAAAGTCCCGTAGGGACGGATTGTCTGTAGAAATACAGAAAATCCACAGAAAAAGCTCCGTAGGAGCGGCCCTGACGTTTTGTTGTCAATCGGGCCGCTCCTACGGAGCTTTTGGTTAGAAGATGACGAATTTTCTACAGACGGTTCGCCCCTACGGGGCTTCTCTGTCTGGGCAATTTTTGCCTAATCCGCTGTTCGGGATTTGTAATCCCGAACCAACCTGTCTCGGATTTGTAATCCGAGACACGCGATTCTTCAAAGCCGACAGGCGTTTTGGGCAATTTTTGCCCAAAACGCCTGCCGCATTGGCCAAAAACAAAAAGCCCTTCTCCCAAAGAGAAGGGCAAAACAAAAAGTTTTTCTCTCCTCCCCCTTGGGGGAGCTGGGTGAGGCCTCTTACACCGGACGGCCAGCCTCGCGGGCTTCTTTCAACACCGCTTCAATGCCTTTCTTGGAAATGGTGCGGATAGCCTGCGTCGAAAC
>JALOMD010000555.1 GCA_025455595.1 Cytophagales bacterium
TAGAAGTGGCCGAAGACTGCCCCGCGATACAAGCGGAAGTGCCAACCGCCAACAGCGACAAAAAAAGCGTTGCCGCCATGCAGTTTGAACTCATCAGCAGGAATCCTTACCGGTTCACTTCCGACGATGTGTTTTTTCAAGTCTATGCGGAACGAAACGATTTGGCGGAAAGCGAACACGCCGAAGCCCGACAAGCCTTTTTCTCCAAAGGACAGCCGTGTTTCCGGGCTTCTCCGCTGACAAAACGCTACGGCTGGGGCGTGCACAGCGACAAAAACGGAAAAGTGGCCGTGTACGGCCTCGGAACCGAGGAATACCGGAAGTTAGTGGACGACGCAGGAGTCAAGAAAATCAAAGCCATGCGGACAGCGAAAAAGTGAGGTTGCTTTGGCCTGACAACTGGCGTTTTGGGCATTTTTTGCTCAAAACGCATTTCTTTCACCGAGGTCTGTGGCACACTATATTGGGGTACATTTTATCAAAAGTCACTGATAATCAGTTTTTTACATTGAGACAGGATTTGTATGAAAAAGAGAAATGCAGCACAAAAATGTATTTGCATCCATCCAGGACTCGCTTGCAGGTTATTTTCCGGGTTCGGTTTCTGGGAAAACAGAGCCTGGCCGACCATTAAAGGAATGTCACAAGCTGCTGATATTCAATTTCTTACAAAGAAATGTACCGCAATATAGTGTGCCACAGACCTCGGTGAGAGGAATTAACTTGTAGTATTTGTCTGAACCATGATTCGTAGGATTCAAGGATTGCCATGATTAAAAAAATCCTGTAAATCCTTGAATCCTACGAATCATGGTTCAGACAGAAAATCAACTTTCCACAGTAAAAAATAACAAACATATATGAAAGCCATCTATTCATCCATACTTCTGCTCGCTGTTGCGAGTTTGGTTGCCTGCCGCGACGAAAGCCTCATCCGAATGCCCGAAGTACAGGAAGCCGCCAACATGCGCATCGTCCTTGACCCGACGAAAAACACGTTTGATTCAGGGAACATCAGTAATTCCACGATGGAATTCGATGCCTATTCCGTCAACAACAACCTGAGCAAAGTGGAATTCATCGGCACCTACACCGACTACAAGTTTGACAACGCCAACAGGCCGATAGATACTGTTGTCATCGAAGAAAAACTGGTGCTCACGCTACAACCGTCTGCTTTTGTGAATGGCAAAGCCCGAGGCGTGATTACAGCCAACCAAGTCGCCACGGCCTTCGGACTGACCGGCGGCGTAAACGGCATCGGCGCAAGAGACGAAATCTTGCTGGCCCCCTACGTGACCCTCAACGACGGACGCGTATTCAGCTACGAAAACTCGTCGCCCGACCTTGTAAGCAGTGCAAATCCCAGCTTCACGTCTTTTGTCGAAGCGGTTGTGAGGTAGCTATTGGCTTTTAGCCGTTGGCTTTTAGCTATTGGCTTTTAGCTATTGGCTTTTAGCTATTGGCTTTTAGCAAAATAGTATCTCTTTTGAAATGCCCAATAGGAAGCTAAAAGCCAATGGCTAAGAGCCAATAGCCTTTTGAAGAATGATTCTCTGGCACCCAATACTTAACAGCCGTTAGCTAATAGCCAAAAGCTAATAGCCAAAAGCTAACGGCTAAAAGCCAAAAACCATGAACAAACTCGCCAAACTGGACAAAGTGGATTATCAGTTGCTTCGGTTGTTGCAACGAAATTCAAACGTCACGCACGATTACCTGTCGCGGCAAATCGGGCTGTCTAAAGCAGCGGTGTTTGAGCGGGTGAAACGGCTGGAAACGGTAGGATACATCAAAAACTACTACGCGCTGATAGACACTGAAAAGGCGGGTTTAGGCATCACTTTCTTTTTGCAAGTCGCGCTGGCCAGCAACAACCAAACCGCCATTCGTCTGTTTCTCCAAAAAGTTGACGAAGTGGATGCCATCATTGAATGCCACCACGTCACAGGTTTTGCCAATTTCCTGCTCAAAATCGTCACCACCGATATGCACAGTTTTCAGCAATTGCTGCTGGGAGAAATGAGCAAAATAGAAGAAATCGGCAGCATTGCGTCTATGATTGTGCTGTCGGTGGTGAAAGATAGCAAAGTAATTCCGCTGCCAGTTGATTGATGAGCCTTGTGTCTTGGCTATTTCGCCGATGCTACACAAAAATTTGACAAAAGAGACTCTAAAAAACGCCTGAAACGCCTTTCTCGTAATCCGAAAAAGCGTTTCAGGCGTTTTTATTGGTTTCTTGTGTAATTTCAGTCATTCCACATTGCTGTTTCCGTTCATCACGGTCTGCTGCCTGTCCTACAAATCACGCAAATTGCGGTAGCATGTTTTCCAGCGCAAAAGGTAATTTCGATTCAATTACTCACCTTTTCCTTCAAAACAACTATGAAAATGAAAACCGCATTCATGATGGGGGCTTTGCTCTGTACGACGGTAGCTTTCGCTGTCCCTCCTGCCACTGTCCCGCCCGGCGACACAACGCATCATCTCGTTGACAACGCGAACCAGACCAAGACACGGACTTTCGGAGTCAGTGTTTTTCCGAAGCCTGGGACGTTGGTGATGAACATGTTGTTAGAGAATTAGCATCGGCAAACGTACCCGCACCATTCGGCTGAAATTCAATTTTTCTCAAATGCCTGATGACAAATATGTGTTTGTCGTGGAAAACGGCAGGGACAAAGTGCTGAAGGAAGTGAACGTGACCACCACAGAGCCGATTCCGGTCATTGAACAGAAATTCGTTTCCCAGCGAATGATTAGCATGAGATGAAACAACAGTTTTTCTCACATCATCACTGATTTTATTAAAGTCAGATGTACACAAAAAGCACCGCCGTTTGACACAGGCAAACGGCGGTGCTTTTTGTGTAGTCTGTTGAATTTTCAATAGAGTGCGTTTTGGGCAATTTTTGCCCAAAACGCACAAATCGAAACGCGCCGATTACGCCAGCAAATTCCGTTTTTCGCGATAGACTTTCAGCACGAATTCGCCAAACAACGTATTGGCCCACGCGAACCATTTGCGGGTGAATTTGGCGGGGTCGTCTTTGTGGAAAGCCTCGTGCATGAAGCCCGTTCCGGCGTGCGTTTTTTGCAGCAGCGTCAGGCAGTTTTTGATTTCGGTGTCGTTGGTGCTGGTCAGGCCGCGCATGATTACGCTCAGGTGCCAGATCATGTCCACGCCCACGTGCGGCCCGCCGATGCCTTCGCCTGCTTTTCCCTTGAAAAAGAACGGATTGTTTTCACTGAGCAGGTATTTCCGCGTGTTCAGGTACACCGGATCATTGGCCGGAACCGCACCCAAATACGGCAATCCGAGCAGGCTGGGCACGTTGGCATCGTCCATCAGGTTGGTGCTGCCGTAGCCGTTCACTTCGTAAGCGTACATTTTGCCGAACTGCGGATGCTGGATTACACCGTGCAGTTGAAGGGCCGTTTTCACTTCATTGGCGAGCTTGGTGCAGTCGGCGGCCAAAGTCGCGTCTTTGTGGATTTTGGTGAGCATTTCGGCGACTTGCTGCAAGGAAATTACCGCAAAGAAATTGGCCGGGACAAACAGCGGATAAATCGTCGCGTCGTCGCTGGGGCGGAACATCGAGAAAATCATCCCGACGGGTTTGGCCGGGTAGCCGTAGCCGCCCAGCGGTACGCCGTCGGTGGCCCAACTGGTGCGGCGTTCAAACTTGTACGGGCCGTTGCCGGTTTTGCGCTGCTGGTCGCGGAAAGTCTTGACAATCAACGCGATGGCTTCTTTCCACTGGGCATCAAACGGCGCGGTGTCGCCGGTGGTTTTCCAGTACAGATAGCCCAACCGGATGGGATAACACAGGCTGTCAATCTCCCATTTGCGTTCGTGGATGCCCGGTTTCATGTCGGTCAGGTCGTCTTTCCACTCGCCCACTTTGGTGTCGTCTTTGTAGAAAGCGTTGGCGTACGGGTCTTTCAAAATGCACCGCACTTGCCGGTTAATCACGCCGTGAATCAGCTTGTGCAAATCCGGGTCTTGCTTGGTCAGCGACAGATACGGAGTCACCTGCGCCGTGGAGTCGCGGAGCCACATGGCATCAATGTCGCCGGTGATGACGTAGGTGTCGGGCTGGCCGTTGCGCATCTCAAACTCCACGGTCGTGTCCAGCGTGTTCGGAAAACAATTTTCAAACAGCCAGCCGAGTTCTTCGTTCTTGATGTTTTTGCGAACCTCCTGAATGATTTTCTCCACCGCCTGGCTCTTGAATTTCCGTTCCGATTCAGAAATACGCACCTGCGGAAAATTGGCAGCGGGGGTTTGGGGTTTCGCAAACATACTATTTGCACTCAGCACCGTGGCGGAAGTGGCAAGCGTGGTTTTTTGGATGAAGTCGCGACGTTTCATGTTAATTCAGAATTTAGAATTATGAATTCAGAATGACTGTTAATTTATATGTAGTTCGATTTTAGCACTGTGTACAGACAGGCCATGCCCTGTCTGTACCACGAAATAAAGTGGCGTTTTAGGCAAAAAACGCACAAAACGGCAATTTTACACACCGAGGCCTATGGCAAACAGACCGTTGTTTCGTTGCGCTGTCGGTCTGTGTGCCACAGACCTTGGTGGATTGACAATCATGCGGGCGTTTTGGGCAAAAAACGGCCAAAACGCAGTGTCGCAGTGAGCGGCAATTCTTAATTCTGAATTCTCAATTCTGAATTAATCTCCGCCATTCGCAACAGAATCTCAACCATCCCCACCTGATTGACCAGATTCACCGGTTCTGTCTTGCCCATTGTGCCGTTGGCGTTGCGTTCGTTTTGCCAGGCGGTGTCGGCGCGTTTTTGGAATGCCTGTAGATACGAATCGTTTGGGTCGAATTTTCGCAAATGCTGAAAGGCCCGGAGCATGACGGCATTGAACCAGTAATCGTCTGTAAATGTCTGTGCAGAATAGAATTTTTGAACAGCGGCTTTCGCAATCGTCTGCGCCTCGGTCAAATATTTCGGCTGGCCGGTGATTTCGTACAGATACACGTTTGTCTGTAGCATCGTGCCGGTGTTATAAGAGTACGTTCGTTTGTCTATCGAGTCGTTTTTCACCACCACGTTGTCGTAATACAGTCCTTCCGGCGAACGCATCCAGCGGTTGGTCCATTGGTACAGACGCTGGGCTATTTTCAGGTATTTTTTCTGTTTTGTGGCTTGGTACAACTGCAAAGCCAAAATAGCTCCCGGCGCGTTGGAACAAGTATTCTTGGTCAATTTGTCCTTTTCGCGCCAATAGAGACCGCCGCCGGTTTTACGGTCGTGGGCGGTCATCATGAAATTGTAAATCACTGTCGCTTTCTGTAGATATTCGGTCTTTTTGGTGCGGGCGTAGGCATCCATCAGTGCAATGCCGATCCATTGGTTGTCGTCGTAATAGCGGTCACCGCCGCCGTATTTCAGGATGTACGACGCATAGCCGGGAGCCGGAGCTGCTTCGGAAAAATAGTATCCCATCAGTTGCAAAAACCCCGGTATGTGCGGCTGCGTGCTGTCGGCCTTTTCGAGTTCGTTGGCGACCTGAATCCAGCAGCACAACGCCCATAATTCAGAGTATTTGCGTTCGTCGCGGTGAACATCGGTGTAAAAGCCTGCGGCTTTGTCGTAAAATTGTTCGTTGATGCGTTGCTGTAGTTCAGAGGCTTTGGCAGAATAGGTTTGGGCATAAGCATGGCTCCCCAGCCACAAAAAGAAAAGAAACGGCCTCCCCCAATCACGCCTCGGCGTGACTTTTAACAAGAGGGTTTTGACATTTGAAAAGATACTATTTTCAGCTTTTTGATTCATTT
>JALOMD010000556.1 GCA_025455595.1 Cytophagales bacterium
CTTTCGCTTGGTCGGGCGTGATGCCTACTTTCGAGGCGATTTCGCCTACAATTCCGTCAATTTTCATGTGTAAATAGGGTTAAGTGGTTGGAAAACAATCTCAATGTAAGAACGAAATGCGAAGAATTAAAAATGATTTTTGGTAGAAGTTTGTGTTCAGATAAGCGTTTTAGGCAAAAATCGCTCAAAACGCCGGACTTGCCATCAAATCGCCTTCTCCAATTCCTCTGACCTCTGACCTCTGACCTCTGCACTGGTTCCGAACTCTCCTTCCCAGCGGCTGATCACACACGTAGCCACCGCATTGCCCGCCACCGACGTGGCACTGCGGCCCATGTCCAGAATCTGGTCAATGCCCAGCAGCAGGGCCAGCCCCTCGCCGGGCAAACCGAACAAGCTCATGGTGCCCGCAATAATCACCAGCGAAGCACGCGGCACGCCCGCGATGCCCTTGGAAGTGACCAGCAGCGTGAGCATCATGGTAATTTGCTGGCCCAGCGTGAGCGGCATGTGGTAAGCCTGCGCGATGAACGCCGTGGCAAAAGTCATGTAGAGCATCGAGCCGTCAAGGTTGAACGAGTAGCCGAGCGGCAGCACGAAGCTGATGATGCGCGGCGGACACCCAAACCGCTCCAGCGCGGCGATGGTCTGCGGCATGGAGGCTTCCGAACTGGCCGTGCTGAACGAGAGCAGCAATGCCTCCTGGATTTCGCCCATCAGCTTCAAAAACGGAATCTTGGCCACGATGCAAATGGCCCACAGCACCACGAAGACAAAAAACAGCAACCCGATGAAAAAGCTCAGAATCAAGTAAGCGTAACCGGCGAAAATGCCCAGCCCCTCGCGGGCTACCACGGCCGTGATGGCCCCGAACACACCGAATGGCGCAAACTGCATCACATAGCCCACGATTTTGAACATCACGTGCGAAACCGCGTCCAACGCCTTGATAATCACCTTGCCCCGCTCGCCAATGGCCCCCACGCCGATGCCGAAAAAGATGGAGAACACCACGATTTGCAGGATTTCGTTGGTCGCCAACGCCTCGAAGAAGCTTTGCGGGAAAACGTGTTCCAAAAAGCCCGAAAGCGTCAGTTTCTTGGCTTCGATGCCTGTTTCCACGCCTTTTTCGGGGAGTTTCAGGTTCATCACTTCGCCGGGTTTCATCACGTTCACCACCAGCAGCCCCACCACCAGCGACAGAATGGTCGCCACGTAGAAATACCCCAGCGTCTTGGCACCGATGCGGCCCACTTGCTTGAAATCGCCGAGCTTGGCAATGCCCACCACCAGCATCGAAAACACGAGCGGCCCGATGATCATCTTGATGAGCCGCAGGAAGATTTTGCTCAACAAGGCGAAGTTGGCCCCGGCCTCGGGCGATAGAATCAGGTTCTCGTGGATGAAATAACCGGTGATGATGCCAAGCACCATCCCAAGCACAATGCGCCAAGTGATGTTCATTCGTTTATCGGTTTCCGATGCTTCGTTCTTCGATGCTTCGTGTTGGGTTTGTATGATTGTTTCTGTGTTTTACAAATAAGGCGGTTAATTTAGCTGGGTTTTGTTGTTGTACAAAATGATTTTTCAACGGAGCCATTGGCAAACAGCAGTCTTACGAAGCATCGAAGCACGAAGCATCGGCTACGCACGTCTTTTGAAGTACCGCCGATACAGCGGTTTGCGGAGCCAGAACTGGCCGTACATGAGCGGATACAGCAGCCAGTCGGTGAGGGGTGAGGGACTGCGGAACCGCAGGTCGTCCACGATGCGGCAGCCGGTGGCGGTGCGTTCCACGCGGTGCTGGTGGTGCCACGCGGCCAAGAAAAACGGCAGTTGCGTGCCTTCGTCCGTGAAAACGAGGCGTTCGTCATTTTCTTCGTGACTGACGATGACGCTTTTCCAAACTTGGCGGAAAAACATGAAATTCAGTTCGACGTGAACTTCGCCGCCGGGCCGGTTGCCGTCGTAACGGAGCAGTCGCGTGGGCGGAAACGGCGGCGAAACGGCTGCCAAGAGCCGCTCGTCGAAGTGCTGCACGACAGTGGCGAAATCGGTATCAAGCGGGGTTACAATTCGGATGCGCATCGGTTCGTTTATAGAAATGGGAAGGCGGAAGTTTGAACACGCAGGTCTGCACGCTGTGCGTCAGACCGGAATCAGCCGAACGTTATCGAGTTTGCAGCGAATTTCGCCCAAAATGGTTTTTTACTGCCAACCGCTGCCGCCACTGCCTACTTTTTCCGCTCTCCCATTTCCGCATTCCATCAAATTCCATCAAACCTTCTGTCGGCCTGTTTGGTTAAGTTTCATGAACATTATTTTTTCTACGTCTTCTTTTCAATTGATTGTCAAAATCGTCAAGCCATGAAAATCAACCTGAAAATCATACTGTCTTTGGTACTGGCTGCTTTCTGCGCGGCTGTTTACGCCCAAAACAAGCCCATCTACAAAAAACGCAAAAAACCCGAGGAAATCTGGCAACGCACTTTCGTTGCCATCAACGTTACGCCTTCGTTCGGGTTCGGGGCGTTCGGTGGCTACATTTCGCCTACGTTCGGCTATCGTGTCAACGAAAACTTCAACGCCGCCGCCGGGCCGCTGTACATGTTCACTTCGTTCGGCAACCGCGCCACCGGCGGCAGCGGCCGCGTGACGGCCAGCATCTGGGGCGGACGCATCTGGGCGCAGCACCGGATTTTCCGCACGTTCTTCGCCCACGGCGAGTATGAGGTCATGAACGCCATCCCGTTGCTTGTAGGGGCAAACGGCAGCCGGTCTTACATCGTCAACCCCGACGGCAGTTTTGCCCGGCGCACCATCGGCAATCCGCTGCTGGGTGTGGCATTCGTGCAGCAAGGCGACCGGATGGGTTCGAGCGTAACCATTCTGTATAACCTCAACTACCAGGAAAACGCCACGCCGTACATCCCGTTTCTGTTCAACCTCCCCATCGTATTTCGGGCCAGCCTCAACTTCGACCTCGGCCCAAAATGATTTTGAAATACGAATTACGAAGTACGAATTTCAATTTTGAATGAAGGAATGATAGAATGAGTGAATGGTCGTTTTGGGCGATTTTTGGCTAAAACGCGCAGCATTTGTCCGAACCTTGATTGGCTTCGCCGAACTGACGTTTCGCAGGATTAAAGGATTGCCTTGATTGAGAAGCGAACAATCATGGTAATCCCCGAATCCTATAAATCGAGGTTCAGACAAAAGCCGTTTTGGGCAAAAATCGCCTAAAACGCCGCCGCGCCTGCAACTTTTCCCCCCGCAACGTCTAACTTGCGCCGTCAATTCGTACTTCGTAAATCGTACCTCGTACTTCAAAATGAATTCCTACGGAAAAGCTTTCCGCATCACTACCTTCGGCGAGTCGCACGGGGCGGGCATCGGTGTCATCATTGACGGCTGCCCGGCCGGACTTGCCATTGACACGGCCTTCATCCAGCACGAACTCGACCGCCGCAAGCCAGGTCAAAGCCGCATCACCACGCAACGCCGCGAAAAAGACGAGTTTCAGTTGCTTTCGGGTGTGTTTGAGGGCGTTACGCAAGGCACGCCCATCGCCATGGTGATTCCGAACGAAGATCAGCGCAGCCACGACTACAGCCACATCGCCGAGCAGTTCCGTCCCAGCCACGCCGACTACACTTACCAAGCCAAATACGGTACCCGCGACTACCGAGGCGGCGGCCGCAGTTCGGCCCGCGAAACGGCCGCCCGCGTGGCCGCCGGAGCCGTGGCCAAACTGCTGCTGCAGCAACTGGGCGTTTCGGTGCAAGCCTATGTGAGCAAAGTGGGCACGCTGGCCTTGGAAAAACACTACTCGGAAATGGACTTGGCCGTGGCCGAGGAAAACGCCGTCCGCTGCCCCGACCCCGCAACCGCCCAACGGATGTTCGACCTGATTGACCAAACCCGCAAGCACGGCGATTCCATAGGCGGCATCGTTACGTGCGTGGTGCGCGGCGTGCCGCCTGGTTGGGGCGAGCCGGTGTTCGACAAGCTGCACGCCGAACTGGGCAAGGCCATGCTCGGCATCAACGCCGTGAAAGGCTTTGAGTACGGCAGCGGCTTCGAGGGCGCAGCACAGTACGGCTCGCAGCACAACGATGCGTTCTACACCGACGAACACGGCCGCGTACGCACCCGCACCAACTACTCGGGCGGCGTGCAGGGCGGCATCAGCAACGGCGAAGATATTTACTTCAACGTGGCCTTCAAGCCGGTGGCCACCATCATGCAAGACCAAGAAAGCGTGAACCGGCACGGCGAAACCGTAACCGTGACCGGCAAAGGCCGCCACGACCCCTGCGTAGTGCCCCGCGCCGTACCCATCGTAGAGGCAATGGCCGCCTTGGTGCTGGCCGATTTTTACTTGCGCAGCAAAACAGCGAGGATTGAGTCGTAAGTGGCAAGTGGTAAGTCGTGAGTGCGGCGTTTTGGGCAATTTTTGTCCAAAACACCTGTAGTACAATGAAAGCCCCGTAGGGGCGGCCGGTCTGTAGAAACGAACATAATTGTAACGCAAAAGCTCCGTAGGAGCGGCCCGATTGACAACAGATTGTCGAAGCCGCTCCCGCTCCTACGGAGCTTTTTTCTGTGATTGCGCCGTATTTCTACAGACAGGTCGTTCCTACGGGACTTTTGCGGATAGCGTTTTGAGCAAAAAACGCTCAAAACGCCCATAACTTTTCAATCTTGCAATTTTTCAACCTTCCAACCCCTGTAGTCCCTGCGCATGGCAAAGCGAAAATCCCAGCAATACGACACGGTTGTCAAGAAAAATTTACAGGAAATCCTTCCCCAGTTAGTCAACGAACTGCTCGGAACTGAATACGAATCTTTCACCGCAGCCAGCATGGAAATTCCGACGACGCTGAACAAGAAATCGGACTTGATTTTCGAGACGGGGACAGACGGCCTGCATCTGTTGCACGTTGAGTTTCAAACGAGCAACGACCCGGTGATGCACCACCGGATGCATCTGTACGCGGCCTTATTGTACTACCAGCGGCCTGCCATAGAGAGCATCCGGCAGTTGGTGTTTTACGTGGGCAAAGCCAAAATGCGCATGGCGGCACGGTTGGAAAAGCCGGGCCTTTCGTTCGAATACCAAATCGTGGACTTGCGCGATTTTCCTTACCAAAAGTTCCTCGAATCAAGCCATATCGAAGTCGCACTGTTCGCTTTGCTCGCCGATTTGCAGTCCGAAACGCCTGCGTCGGTCATTCGCCGAATCGCCATGCGCCTCGCTTCCGAAGTGCGCGGGCGTGAACGGCTCGCCAACTTTCTGGTGGACTTGGAGATACTTGCCCAATTGCGTAACTTTGAATCAATCGTACAAGAAATCAGGAGGGACATCGCCATGTTTGAATTCGATATAACAAAAGTGTCGCTGTTTCGCGAGGCCACTGAGGCTGGCGAAAAAATAGGGATGGAAAAAGGCATGGAAAAAGGCATGGAAAAAGCCGTTTTGTCGCTGAACAAAAACGGCTTTCTTGCGCAAGAGATTGCGAAGTTGCTTGACTTGCCGGAAGCCGAGGTGCAGCAGATCATAACTTGCCACACAGTCAGCCCTTTCGGACAAACGGAAGGGTTTTTGGTTTTTAGACAACACGGGCGTTTTGGGCAAAATTTGCCCAAAACGCGGCGTACACCTGCATTCATGCATCGCCCCAAACGTTTCGCCTTCCCGGCCTTGCGCAAAGTCTCCGACCTGATCCACCGGGGGCGGCCGTTGCTGACGCACTACGTGAGCGAAAACGACGAACATTACCTCTTCCACTGGCTCGAAGGCGACTTGTTGTACAACCGTTGGCTGGTGTGCCGCGTGCGTTTTGAACAATTGCTTCGCTACACCGAGCGGCAAGTGACGCTGCGGAACCTGTTCAAAGCCCCGCCCGACGGCTTCCTCTACGCCGTGGATACCGACAACGGCACCGACCTGCAAGTGAGCCACGTACAAATCGTGTTTCCGTCCGAACTGCCCGCCAACCGCCTGCCCGCCGCCGACTCGCTGTACAACGGGCAGGCCCAAGCCCAGCCCGTTGATTTGCTGGAACTGTCGCGCAAGCACGACTCGGCGTTGCTGCAGGTGCATTTCAGCGAGTCGCCGCAGGTGGGCTACGGCACGGTGGGGCTGTCGCTGCTGGCACCAGTGCTGCACCACTTGCAGGAAATGACGGAAGGGCTGGGCCACAGCTACTTGCGCCGCCAAACCGACACCCGGCACCTGTCGGGCAAGTTTGCCCGCGACGACCACCGCAAGCTGGTGGCCGGTGCGGCCAGCTACGAACTGGTGGACACGCTGCCGGGGTCGTTCAGTGTGTTGCTGCGGCCGCGCAA
>JALOMD010000557.1 GCA_025455595.1 Cytophagales bacterium
CTTCCGCAACTACAAAAACAACGACGTGACGCTGGCCGTGGCCGCCTACTACGCCAACACCGCCCCCGCCGACCAGTTCGACTGGTTCACGGGCCAGTTTCGCCGCACCGATGCCAGTTTCCTCTATACATTCACACAACTTTTCGGCGACTACTTGGGCAAGCAGCCCGCCGAAACGCAGCAGCGCGGCGTGCCGTTTTTGGAAAAAATCGCCCAAAACGCCAAGAGCGAATACGTCCGCTACTCGGCTTACCAAACGTTGGGACTGTTTGAGGACCTGCCCGGCGTAAAGGAAATCCGCAGCCGAATCCGTGCCCAAGAAACCCATCCGACCCTGAAATCCTTGTACGAAAGCGAGTAGGAACAAGGCACTCCCTGTCTCAGCAAAACAACCGCGCGGCGTTTTGGGCAAAAAACGCCTAAAACGCCGCGCGTCCATCATGGCAAGTCTTGCGGACGACCTGCCCCGACAGGTCGGGATGCCATGCCTATCTTTCCCAACACGCCTGTCCGTTCTTGTGAAGCGTTTTGAGCAAAAAACGCCCAAAACGCAATAGCCTACCGTAACACCGAAAAGCCCGGCCCAACAGCCGGGCTTTTCGCTTGTAAAGAGAGACCCATTTTAATAAGGACGTTTCAGGCAGGGCATTGCATGAGAAGTACCGAAAAAGAAAATCAAACAACAGACAGCAAAAATTGATCGGAATTTATTTTGATTTTTAAATCAAAAATATTGATAATTGTATCATTATTTTTGATATTTTTATCACTCTCAACCACCTTTCTTATGCGAACCCTTACCATCAACCATGTGGCCGTATGGCTGCTTTCCGTTGCGCACCAACTTGTTGCTTTCGGCTGGTACAGCGTCTTTGGCGATGCCTGGATGAAACTCTTGCAAAAACCAGAAAGCGATTTCGCTAACCCCAGTGCAATGCCCTTCGTTGCTTCCTTCATTGCCTCAGTGCTTGTCAACTACACATTGGCGTGGCTTTGGAAGACGATACCAGTGGATTCCGTTAGCAAAGGCTTCCAACTCTCGGCTTTGCTGGCCTTGGCCTTTGTTGTGCTGCCGTTTATAGTCAATTATCTTTTTTCGCTGCGACCGGTGGAACTGGCCCTTATTGACGGCGGCAACTATGCCGCAGGCATCGTCCTTTCCGGCGTTGTATTGGGAGCGTGGCGAAAATACTCGAACGGTTAGTCAGGCACCTTTTCCTGTCTTTCGCGTAAAGGCAACTGCGCCGTTTTGGGCAAGAATTGCCCAAAACGGCAAACGCTAAACGGTGAACGATAAACGCACGTATTTCCCCGTAAATATGTTATGACACAGGGCATTCGCCCCCGTTTGTTCCCACCTAATCTCTAACCCAAAACGATGTTTCTTATCATCCTTGGCCTGATTGTCCTCACAGTCGGCTTTTTGATTCCGCGCAACAACCCGCAGGTGGCCAAAGCCGTATTGCCCGTGCGGTTTGCGGGCGTGCTTTTGCTGCTGCTTGGCGCGTTGACGGCCTCGGTCAAGCAGATTGACGCGGGCGAAGTGGGCGTGCAGTCGCTGTTCGGCAAGGTGCAGCCGAAAGTGCTGGAGAGCGGCCTGCACGTGGTCAATCCGCTGGTTGACATCACGACGTTCGACACCAAGACGCAGAACTACACCATGTCGGGCGTGCATGACGAAGGCGACAAGGTCGGTGACGATGCCATCCGCGTCCTCACCGCCGACGGCCTCGAAGTCATCATCGACCTGACAGTGCTGTACCGCATCATCCCGACCGAGGCTCCGGCCATTCTCCGGCAAATCGGTGCCGACTACCGCAACAAAATCGTGCGGCCCATCACCCGCACCAAAATCCGTGACAACGCCGTCTATTACGATGCCGTGTCGCTGTACTCCACTCGCCGCGACGAGTTCCAGAACCGTATCTTCAAGTCCATTGAGGCTGATTTCAAGGCCCGTGGCCTCATGCTGGAGCAGCTGCTGGTGCGCAACATCAACCTGCCTGCTTCGGTGAAGCGAACCATCGAGTCGAAAATCAACGCCGAGCAGGAGGCGCAGAAAATGCAGTTCGTGTTGCAGAAAGAGCGGCAGGAGGCTGAACGCAAACGGGTGGAGGCCCAAGGCATCGCCGACTACCAGAAAATCCTGTCCACCGGCCTGAGCGACAAGCAGTTGCAATACGAGATGATCAAGGCGCAAAAGGAAATCGCCACTTCGCCGAACACCAAGGTCATCATCGTCAACGGTCGCAACAACACGCCGCTGCTGTTGACGGACAAATAGGCATGGGGCATAGAGCAGGGAGCATGGGGCAAAAGGCGTTTTGGGCAAATTTTGCCCAAAACGCTTTCTTGTCAGAATCAGGATTGGCAGAAAAAACAGAATTTGCCGAACCGACGTTCGGCTACGTAGGTGGCCTTCGACACGAAAAGATAGTCATGCCACGACAAAAAAGCGTTTTGGGCAAAATTTGTCCAAAACGCTTTTTCCCCATGCTCCCTGCCCCACGCCCTCTGCTCCCTGCCCTATGCGCCATGCCCCATGCTCCCTGTCCCCTGCCCTATGCAATACACCGCTGTCTCCTCGTGCCGCGAGGCAATCACAATCTCGGTGCCGTTGGCGTGCGACTCGAACAAATCCTTGACCAGCACGGGGCAGTTGTTGTTTTTCGACAAGTGCGAGAGAAACAAATGGCTCAACCCGGCCGGGCGGTGCGTGTTGAAAAACGCCAACGCCCGTGCGTTCGACAAGTGCCCGTGGCCGCCCCGGATGCGCCTCTTGAGGTAATACGGGTAGCTGCCGCGTTCGAGCATGTCGTCGTCGAAGTTGGCTTCCAGAAACGCCGCCTGGCACTTGGCAAAGTACCGCTCCAAATGTTCGCAAGGTGCCCCGATGTCGGTAAAAACGCCCACCGTCACCTCACCGTTGCTGACCACGAAACTGTGCGGATCGGCGGCATCGTGGGGCTTGGGAAAGGCCGTCACCGACAGCCCGCCCACGGCCACCGGCTCGTGCGCCACGAAAGGCCGCACGGCAATGCCTGTCAAATCGTTGCCCGTGCGCCGGTAAGTGCCCGGCGACATATAAACCGGCAAGTGATGCTTGCGCACCAGCACCGGCAACCCCTTGATGTGGTCGGTGTGCTCGTGCGAGATGAAAACGGCCTTGACACGACCCACGTCCAAGCCGAGGCGTTTCATGCGGCGTTCGGTTTCGCGGCACGACAGGCCCGCGTCCACCAAGATGGCCTCGGTTCCGTTGCCGACGTAATAACAGTTAGCATTGCTGCCTGAATTCAGGGAAGTGACGAAAAGTGGCATTTTTTGAGTGGTAAGTGGTTAGTCGCAAGTGGCAAGACGGGGCCTCGGCAGGTCGCAA
>JALOMD010000558.1 GCA_025455595.1 Cytophagales bacterium
AAAAGCCCCGTAGGGGCGAACCGTCTGTAGGAAACGACATGGTTGTAACGAAAAGCTCCGTAGGAGCGTCCCTGACGTTGTGTTGCTAATCGGGCCGCTCCTACGGAGCTTTTTCTGTCATTGCTCTGTAATTCTACAGACAGGCCGTCCCTACGGGACTAACGAACATCTGTTTATTTCGCGTTTTGGGCGAAAATCGCCCAAAACGCTTCTCCACAATCCGAATTCCGCATTTCCTTCACCCTTCGCTCACTTCGCTGGCGAGTTTCAGCACTTGGTCGCCGTCGTCTTGTTCAATCAGCAGGGCGGGGTTTTCCGGCGAGCCGTTGCGTTTTATCTTTTCGCCTTTGATGGTGCGTTCCACCGGTTCTTTGTGCGTTTCCACCACTTTGCCGTGGGCGGTGCCGTTGCCCCATTTCCATTGTACTTTTGCTCCTTTTTTCATGTTTTTCAGGTTTTTTGCCCAAAACACCAAAGAAGTGTGCCAGTCGTAAGTCGTTAGTGGTAAGTCGTAAGTCATAAGTGGTACTGTTCGCCCAGGTTGTTCTCCCATTTCTCTGCGGCCTTCGCGTTTTTTCTTTGCGCCTTTGCATGAAATCTTTTTTCACGCAAAGGCGCAGAGGTTTTCGCAAAGAACGCAGAGAGGAATAAGATGACCGAACAGTACAATGAGTCGGGACGGCTTAAAACAGAAGCCGGGCTACAGTTGCACAACTGATGTTACGCACAGATTTGCTGAAAACCGCCCAAAACGGTTTTGTGTCAATCAAAAAAGGCGTTTTGGGCGGTTTTTACCCAATTTATGCGTGCCGTCAAATACAATTCTTAGTGCTTGCCTCCGATTTGTGGGCCATTATCTGTAGCTTTGATGCCCAAAAACAAACCATAGGCCGCCGTGCAAATAGAACACATTACAAAACAATTGGAACAAACTTACAACGGGCAGCCGTGGTACGGCGACTCAGTTGCCATGAAAATCAATGCTATTTCAGCAGAAACAGCGTTTTTACAGACCTCGCCGGGGTTGCATTCCATTGCCGAAATTTTAGCCCACATGATTGTCTGGCGAAAAGCCGCCATTGAATGGCTGCGTGGCAACAGCCAATACAATGTGACACTCAACAGCAAAGACGACTGGCCGCTGTATGAAACGTTGCAAGAAATCGGCTGGGAAGAACTGAAACAACAATTTGCCGACACACAAACACAGTTGTTGTCGCTGTTGCGCAACAGGACAGACGAAATCCTGCCGCATCCGTACAGCAAAAAGCCTTATACTTTTCAGTTTTTGCTCGAAGGCATCATCCAGCACGATGTCTATCACTTGGGGCAAATCGGGGTGATCGTCAAGGCGGCATCGCTCAAGCAGTGAATTCGGCCCGGAGCACGTGACACTGAGTTGTCGCAGGCGTT
This sequence comes from Cytophagales bacterium, assembly GCA_025455595.1. Lineage (GTDB taxonomy): Bacteria > Bacteroidota > Bacteroidia > Cytophagales > 172606-1 > Xanthocytophaga. The sequence goes on from JALOMD010000558.1 coordinate 1,414, forward strand.
TCGGGCAAAAAAAGGCTAAAACACGCCGCCTTTCATCCGTCATTGCGAGCCTCGTAGCGAAGCGGAGAGGCGCGGCAATCTCACCGTCACAGGCTCGGTAAAGGCACCGGGCACAGACGCTGCGGGTCTCGATGCGAGCCTTTGGGAAGGGTGTTTGCCGAGCCTCGGCCGAACAGATTGCTACGGGCCTCGCAATGACGGACATTTCTTTACCGTTTTGGCCGTTTTTTGCTCAAAACGCCAAACCATACAGACGGACACCGGCGGCTGTGCGGAAAACACGCGAAAGCGTATCAAAACACCATTTTTTTACACATATTTGTTGAATTTTTAAAGTCCTCCACCGTTTTTAATCCGGCTAAGAATTATGAAAAAATGGCTTTTACTTGCTTTTTGCGCCGTTGTCGCGTTTTGCCACGCGCAACAACTTCGTCCTCCGGCGGTTCCGCTCATTACCCACGACCCGTACTTCAGCATTTGGTCCACCACTGACAACCTGTACGACTCGCCCACCACGCACTGGACGGGGCGCAATCATCCGCTGGAAGGTTTGATCAAGGTGGACGGCAAAACCTATCGGTTCATGGGCAAGCCCGCACCGCAGTCGCAAACCGTTTTGGCCACCGGCTCGCAGCAAACGTATGCCGCACGCTACACGTTCGACAAACCCGCCGACGATTGGCACCAACCGGCTTTCAACGCCCAAAATTGGAAAACCGGACAGGCTCCGTTTGGCACCAAAAACAGCAACACGCCCGAAAAAACCGTTTGGGACAGCAAGGAAATCTGGTTGCGCCGGGAATTTGACCTGAAAGACGCGAATTTCAACGACCTCAAGCTGAACATCCAATACGACGACGACGTGGAACTGTATCTGAACGGCGTGTTGGCCTACCGTTGCGCCCCGTGTTACGTGAGCGAATACGTCACCCACGACATCAGCCCCGAAGCCCGCAAGGCGTTGAAAAAGGGCAAAAATGTAATGGCTGTTCACTGTAAAAATCCGCAAGGCGGCGGTTTCATTGATGCGGGTTTGGTCAATCTATTGCCTGCAAAAACTGTAATTCCGAACGCCGTACAGAAATCCGTCCGCGTGCGGGCCACACAGACACATTATGAATTCACGGCGGGCGGCGTAGATTTGACGGTCATTTTCACTTCCCCGCTACTGATGGATGATTTAGAAACACTGAGCCGCCCGGCCAGTTATGTGACGTTTCGGGTGAAGACGAATGATGGGAAAAAGCATAACACAATAATTGATTTCAACGCGTCGGGCTTGATTGCAACAAATTCACCAGAACAGGAACTACAAGCCGAATCAGGGAATATCCAAAAGGTGGGTACAAAAAGTCAGAATGTATTGGGCCGAAAAGGTGATAATGTTCGCATAGATTGGGGTTATTTGTATTTGACAAGTGACGCTTCCCGCTTGTTGATGATTAAGCCATCATCAATGCCAAAACTGAATACGATTTTCTCCAATCAGATTGCGTCTGGCTCTTCTGTGGAGACACACCTCATCCTCGCCTACGACGACATCTATTCCGTCCAATACTTCAACCAAAACCTGCGGGCTTGGTGGCGGCGCAACGAAAAAATGACCGCCGAACAAATGCTCGCCGATGCCGAGAAAGCCTATCCCGAATTGATGAAAAAATGCGCCGCCTTTGACGAAAAACTGTACCAAGAGGCCAAAGCCGCCGGAGGCGAACAGTACGCCCAACTCTGCGAACTGGCTTACCGCCAGGCCGTTGCGGCGCATAAACTTGTTGCCCGGCCCGACGGCGAGATGCTGTTTTTCTCCAAGGAAAACTTCTCCAACGGCTCCATCGGCACGGTGGATGTGACGTATCCGTCGGCCCCGTTGTTTCTGTACTACAACCCGGATTTACTGAAGGCGATGATGGAATTCATCTTCGAGTACAGCGAGTCGGGCCGCTGGACGAAGCCGTTTGCGGCGCAGGCCGCTGGACGAAGCCGTTTGCGGCGCACGACTTGGGGACATACCCGATTGCCAACGGGCAAACCTATCCTGAAGACATGCCCGTGGAGGAGTGCGGCAACATGCTGATTATGACCGCCGCCATTGCCAAAGTGGAAGGAAACGCCAACTACGCCAAAAAGCACTGGCCCGTGCTGACCACTTGGGTGGATTACCTCAAAAAAGAAGGCTTCGACCCCGAAACACAACTCTGTACGGATGATTTCGCCGGACACTTGGCCCGCAACGCCAACCTGTCGGTGAAAGCCATCATGGGCATCGCGTCCTACGGCTATTTGGCCGGGCTGCTCGGCGACCCAAAAACCGCCGATGAACACACGGCTTTGGCGAAGTCGTTGGCGCAAAAGTGGATGCAATTGGCCGGCGACGGCAATCGCTATAATCTGTGTTTTGACAGAAAAGACACGTGGAGCCAGAAATACAATCTGGTGTGGGACAAACTGCTGGAAACCGATATTTTTCCGAACCGATATTTTTCCGAAGGAAGTGGCCGAAAAAGAAGTGAAATATTATCTGACGCAACAGCAACCCTACGGCCTGCCGTTAGACAGCCGCAAAACCTACACCAAGTCGGACTGGATTGTGTGGACGGCCACCTTGGCCAGCAATCCGGCTGATTTTGACGCGCTGTTCAAGCCTGTCTATAAATACGCCAACGAAACCCCCAGCCGCGT
>JALOMD010000559.1 GCA_025455595.1 Cytophagales bacterium
CTTCACTTCTCCTTAAACGATTTCGGAAAGCGGAAATATACTATTTCGGCTTTTTTGTTTGTATTCTCGAAAAATAGCTATAATTTTAGCACTGGTTACCGTACGAATTGTATTTAATCTATAGCATTGGCCCAACCTAAAACATTATAGCAGGTAACATCACAAAAAAGCAAGAAAACAGCTTGAAACTTTTGCAAACAAATTGCGTAATGCACTTTGCAGCAGGTTTGCATAGAACCAATATTTTATTTCAACCGGCATTCAAAAATACAATTCATCAACCGACTATAACCACATGGAAAATACGTTTGTCGCTTCCCCGCTCAGTTTTCAACTGACCGAAGAACAACTGGCCGTACAAGCCGCCGCCCGTGATTTTGCCCGCACCGAACTGCTGCCGGGCGTGATTGAACGTGACGAACACCAGGTTTTTCCCAAAGAGCAAATCCGCAAAATGGGCGAGTTGGGTTTCATGGGCATGATGGTGAGCGAGCAGTACGGCGGCGGCGGCATGGATACGGTCAGCTACGTGCTGGCAATGGAAGAAATCTCCAAGATTGACGCGTCGGCTTCGGTGTGCATGTCGGTGAACAACTCGCTGGTGTGCTGGGGGCTGGAAAATTTCGGCACCGAGGCGCAGAAACAGAAATACCTCACGCGGCTGGCAACGGGCGAAATCATCGGCGCGTTTTGCCTGTCGGAGCCGGAAGCCGGTTCGGACGCGACCTCGCAACGCACCACCGCCGTGGACATGGGCGACCATTACCTGCTCAACGGCACCAAAAACTGGATTACCAATGGTAGTTCGGCCTCGGTTTACTTGGTCGTTGCCCAGACCTATCCCGAAAAAGGCCACAAAGGCATCAACGCCCTGATTGTGGAACGCGGCATGCCCGGCTTCGAGATAGGCAAGAAGGAGAACAAACTCGGCATCCGGGGATCGGACACGCATTCGCTGATGTTCACCGACGTGAAAGTGCCCAAGGAAAACCGCATCGGCGAAGACGGCTTCGGCTTCAAGTTCGCCATGAAGACGCTGGACGGCGGCCGCATCGGCATTGCCTCGCAGGCGTTGGGCATTGCGTCGGGAGCCTACGAACTGGCCTTGGCGTATGCCAAGGAACGCAAGGCTTTCGGCAAGCCGATTTCCGAACACCAAGCCATTCAGTTCAAACTGGCCGACATGGCGACGCAAATCGAGGCGGCCCGGCTGCTTTGCCTGAAAGCCGCCTACCTGAAAGACCAGCACGCCGACTACGCCCGCGCCGCCGCCATGGCCAAGCTCTACGCCTCGCAAGTGGCGATGGACGTGACCGTGGAAGCCGTTCAGGTACACGGCGGCTACGGCTACGTGAAAGAGTACCACGTAGAACGCCTTATGCGCGATGCCAAAATCACGCAGATTTACGAAGGCACTTCAGAGATACAGAAAATAGTGATTGCGCGGGATTTGCTGAGATAAGTGGTAAGTGGTTAGTCGTCAGTAATCAGTGAAAAGACGGATTTCCTGTACGCAACAGAAAATCGCCCGACTTCGCAAAGATGAATTTCAATCTTTCTGTGCGTTTTAGTTTTGATTGACAGATTCCAACCGGCTTTTTCAAATTGAATACAATTGATGTTGCGTATAGAGAATTCGCCCGAAATTACCCAAAATGAAAATCCCGCAAAAGGCGGGAACGCCTTTGCCGATTGCCCTCGGTTTTTATAAAAAGCGTTTTGGGCAATTTTCGACGAATTCCTGTACGACACCATACCCCTTTTTCATTAAATCCGTTCAAGTTCTAATTTACAAAACAAGTCCCGGTAATGGAAGACTACAACAAAATCATTGAGTCTCTCGGAATCAAGTTTCTCAAAGCCAAGAACATCAAGCTTTTACAGCCCATTCACGTCAGAAACTACTACGACGTTGAAAACACGCTGGTTCTGTTGCACCAAGGCTCGTTGTCGTTCGGCCCTGACCAGACGAAAGTCAATGAAGGCGACATTCTGTTCATTCCCGGCGGCAAATTGCTCGGCATCACTTACGGCGGTGTCGGCGCGTCCACCATCACCAACGAAGAATTCGTAAGCAACAAAGAAAAATACTTCGCCGCCAACCGCGAAATCTCCCGCATCGGCACCCTTACCGACTCGTTTTCGCAAGTGAGCTTTGAGGCAAAAGTGTTCGACTCGGTGAATTTTTTCGCTTCGTTAGACATTCCGCCGTTTGTCATCAACGGCGTGCCCGAACTCACGCGCACCATCCAAGAACTGGTGGCCGAACAACTACAAGAGGCACCGGGCAAGGAACGCATCACGCAACTGAAAACCGACGAAATCGTGGTGGAGATTGTGCGGTACATCCTGCGCAACCGCATGTTCGTGGAAAAACTCGCCACCAACAGCACCTATTTCAAAGACCCGCGCCTGATTGACATTTTCAACCACATCAAGATAAACCTCGGCGGCGACTTGTCTAACAAGATACTGGCAAACGTGGCCAACGTGTCGGAAGACTACGTGGGACAGTATTTCAAAATGCTAACCGGCATCAATCCGCAGGATTACATCGAGTACCAACGCATGGAGCAAGCGGTGAAACTGCTGCGCACCAGCAAGAAAAGCATCCGCGAAATCGGCCACGAGGTGGGCTACAAAGACACCGCCTATTTCTGCCGTCGCTTCAAGATGATGTTCGGCATCCCGGCCGGCAAAATGCGCCGCCGCGAAACGCTGATGAACATTTGATGGATTGGGCGTTTTGGGCGAAAATTGCCCAAAACGCCCTGCGGAAAGCCGACCTGTCAATTACTTACAATACACAGCCTTCCCGTTTTTGGGAAGGTTTTTCTTTTTAAAATGTCGTTTTGTCTATAACTTTGGAAACAACTGTCTGTAACCTTCGTGATTAAAGGTTTGCTACAGAGAGTACTGGCAAGTCGGCTGGCAAGTCAAAAAATATCAATTGATTAATGAACCCAGAACAGAAAGCCGATTTGCAACGAAAGCTTGCTCTATATAATCGCCAAAAGGCTGATGCAGTACAAGCTTTGCACCGCTATGAAGCCATTGTAGAAGAACTGCAAGCACAACAAGAAAAGTATCCCGACAACAAAGAAGTTGAAGAAGAACTCCGCCGCATGATAGTGGCCCGTGATGCAAGAAGAAATCTGCATCAAAAACTTGTAAACTTAGTTAGTGGAATCGAATGGTTGCTGGACGAATGAACACTATGAACAACATACACAAAACCCGGAAGTCTGAAGAAGACAAAGCATACATACAGGCTTTGTTAAAAGAAGCCCGCGAACTTGATGCATTCTTGGATACTGAACTGAAAAGCCTTGAAAAAGGCTTGCTCGACTTGAAACAAGAGGTCATCA
>JALOMD010000560.1 GCA_025455595.1 Cytophagales bacterium
GCTGGGGCGGCTCAAGACGCTGACCATCCGCGACAGCGGCCGCAGCTCGGACTTCATTGCGCCGAGCCTCGCCAACGGCTGCTTCGGGGCCTGCGCCTATTGCTACGTGGACAGGCATAAAAAAGTGAACCCGATTACCGTGTTCACCAATCTGGACGAAATTCTCGGCGCGGTTGACAAGCACGTGCATCGCCAGCCGTGGCCCAAGGTGCCCAACCAGACGCACGGCACGTACTACACCTACGATATCGGCTGCAATTCGGACGTGTCGGTGGATGCGACCATCACCGACGGCATCGCCGAGACGGTGGCCTGGTTTCGCAACCACCCGCGTGCGTTCGCCACGTTTGCCACCAAGTTCGTCAACCCGGCCCTGCTCGACTACGACCCGCAGCGCAAGACGCGCATCCGGTTCAGCCTCATGCCCCCGGCGGTGAGCAAACTCGTGGACGTGCGCACCGACCCGGTGGAGCGGCGCATCGCGGCCATCAACGATTTCCACGCGGCGGGCTACGAGGTACACGTCAATTTCTCGCCGGTGATTGTCTATGAAGGCTGGCTCGACGACTACCGCGAGTTGTTTGCGCAACTCAACGAGGCGGTGCGGCCCGAAGTGAAGGCGCAGATGGCCAGCGAGGTGATTTTCCTGACGCACCACCAAGGACAGCACTTGTCCAATTTGGACATTAACCCAAAGGCCGAGGAACTGCTTTGGCAGCCGGACATGCAGGAGTTCAAGCGTAGCCAGTTTGGCGGCATCAACGTGCGGTACCAGTACCAGTTGAAAAGCCGGATGATTCAGGCGTTCACGCAACTGTACGCCGCCGAACTGCCGTGGATGCCGATTCGGTATATTTTCTGAACGGTGAGTAGCAAGTGGTAAGTCGTGAGTGGTAAGTAGGCAGCGGAATATTGATGTGGTGTACAGTTGCGGGCGTTTTGGGCAATTTTTGCCCAAAACGCCTGTTGTCTTGAATCGTGGATGACACGGATTTCATGGATGTGTCAGCTCAGATTTGACGCGACTGTTTACCATAAGTCTTATCCGCGCAATCCGTGTCATCCGCTTCATCCGCGATTCAAGACCGAAACCACAAGGCACGAAAATTTAGGCTGTTTTGCACAGTTTTCTCGTAAAAACCCTCAAAACGCCATGCAAACAGCCGATACCGAACGAAGTGCAGCCCCCAAGACGACTGCATCCAAAAAAATACAGCAGGCAAGTCCCGCCAGCCAAAAACAGTTTTCATCCAAACCCGAAAGCTGGTTGGGGCGGCCCTATCCGCTCGGAGCCACTTACGACGGCAAAGGCGTGAACTTCGCCTTGTTCAGCGAGCAGGCCGAGGCGGTGGAGCTTTGCCTTTTTGACAAAGAAGGCATCGAAACGCGCATCCGCATCACCGAACAGACCGACTACGTGTGGCATATTTACATACCCGGACTGAAGCCCGGCCAACTGTACGGCTACCGCGTACACGGCATTTTCGACCCTCAAAACGGCTTGCTGTTCAATCCGGCCAAACTGTTGCTCGACCCCTACGCCAAGGCCGTCAGTGGCGGCATCAAGTGGAGTCCGGCCATGTTCGGCTACGACATCACCTCGCAGGCGGAAGACCGGAACCTGACTCCGAATTACGACGACAACGCCGCCCAAGTCATGAAATCGGTGGTGATTGACTCCAAGTTCGACTGGGAAGACGACCAACTGCCAAACGTACCCATGCACAAGTCCATCATTTACGAAACCCACGTCAAGGGATTCACCGTGCAGCACCCGGACATTGACCCCAAAATCCGGGGCACTTACGCCGCGTTAGGCTCGCCGGAAGTGATCGACTACCTGAAAGACTTGGGCGTGACGGCCGTGGAACTCATGCCCGTCCATCAGTTTGTGCAAGACAGCCATTTGGTTGACAAGGGCTTGCGCAACTACTGGGGCTACAACACCATCGGATTCTTCGCACCGCACAACGAGTATGCCATCAACCAAGACGGACTCGGTGCGGTGAACGAATTCAAGCAAATGGTGAAAAACTTGCATCAAGCGGGCATTGAGGTCATTCTGGACGTGGTTTACAACCACACCGCCGAGGGCAACCGCTTCGGGCCTGTGCTGTCGCTCAAAGGCATCGACAACTGGGCTTACTACCGCCTCGTCGAAGACCAGCCGGTGTATTACAACGACTTCACCGGCACGGGCAACACGTTGAACATGCTGCATCCCCGCACGCTGCAATTGGTGATGGACAGCCTGCGCTATTGGGTCACGGAAATGCACGTGGACGGCTTCCGGTTTGACTTGGCACCGGCTTTGGCACGCGGCCTGCACGACGTGGGCAAGCTGTCGAACTTCCTCGACACCATCCACCAAGACCCGATTATCTCGCAAGTGAAGCTGATCGCCGAGCCGTGGGACATCGGCGAAGGCGGCTACCAAGTGGGCAATTTCCCGGTGCAGTGGGCCGAGTGGAACGGCAAGTACCGCGACTGCGTGCGCAAGTTCTGGAAAGGCGACGAAAGCCAAATTGCCGAGCTGGCCTACCGCCTCAGCGGCAGCAGCGACCTGTACCAAACCAACGGCCGCCTGCCCAGTGCCAGCGTCAATTTTATCATCGCGCACGACGGCTTCACGTTGCACGACTTGGTGAGCTACAACGAGAAACACAACGAGGCCAACGGCGAAAACAACCGAGACGGCCACAACGAAAACGAAAGCTGGAACTGCGGTGCCGAGGGGCCGACCGACGACCCGGAGGTGAACCAACTGCGCGAGCAACAGAAACGCAACTTTCTGGCTACCTTGCTGTTAAGCCAAGGTGTGCCCATGATTTGCATGGGCGACGAGTATGGCCGCACGCAAAACGGCAACAACAACGCCTACTGCCAAGACAACGAACTCAGTTGGTTTGACTGGAACTGGAACGATGCGCAAAAGCAGCAGTTCGCCTTCGTGAAGAAACTGGTCGAAATCCGTAAAGACAATCCCATCCTGCACCGCCGCAAGTTTTTCACCGGACGGCCTATCCACGGCAGCAACGTGGCCGACATCCGCTGGCTGCGGCCTGACGGTGCCGACATGGGCGACGAAGAATGGAACAACGGCTTTGTGAAGTGCATCGGGATGCTGCTGAACGGGCAGGTGATGGAAGAGTATGACGAACGCGGCCGCCACATCAAAGGCGATGTAGTGCTGCTGCTCATCAACAGCCATCATGAGGAAATTCCATTCAAACTGCCGGGCAAGAAAACCGAGCCGCAATGGCAGTTGCTCATCAACACCGCCGAAACGTCCGTGCCGTCAACGCTTGCAACCGGCTCCACCGTGCCGCTGGCCGCCCGCTCAACACTGCTGCTTGT
>JALOMD010000561.1 GCA_025455595.1 Cytophagales bacterium
GTTTTGAAAACGAACGGACTCCGCAAGACAGCCGTTTTGGGCAAAAATTGCCTAAAACGGCTGTCTTGCATGTTGCATCACGCCACAGCGTGATGCAACATGCAAGATCAATTTTGAATATCGAATGCGTAACGTCGAAAGACGAATTGCTTGAAAATCGGCAACTTGCAACCGTGAAAACACCCAACCAGCTTTTTGTTTTAACGTGAGCTATGCCCAAGGCGAAGTGCGACGTACGAGCCTGCCAGAGCGGACGGTTTTTTTTGCCCAGCGGGCCGGGGCGGGCCATGCGGGTGGAAGCATTGGGCAAAGTGTCCTTTTTTGGTTATCCCGCTTTTTGGTGGGGTAACCAAAAAGTGACAGGATATGGTTGAAGAGATAGGTTCGTGTGTGCCGACCCCATCGTTCTTGTTGATTACTAAAGCAAGGCACTGAAAATAGTTCGCTTGTGTCACAAACGTATCAAGACCTGAACGACACGTACAATCAGTTCAAGTGAAGCCCGTTTGGATATGGAACCAACACGGGCGTTTTAGAGGTTGTTTAACATTCGGTTTCGAAGGACGTCCCGACTTGTCGGGATTGCCCAAAACGCCCGTCTGTTGTCTTTAGCGAGCCTGTGATTCCGGTCAGACGCACAGCGTGCAGACCTGCGTGCAAGCGGCGTTTTGGGCATTTTTTGCCCAAAACGCTTCAGTAGAACAAAATTTTAAACAACCTCTAAAACTGAAAATAGATGAACGGCTGCGTGTCGGTTTTGACTTGGTAGAGAGCCAAGATAATCAGCACGATGACGGCGGCTTTTGCCAAGTCAGGCACGCGGCCGAACCAACTCTCGAACAGCCGCTTGGTGCCGGGGCGCATCCAGTGGATCAGGTACGCGGCCGCCATGATGAGGAAAATGAACCGGTAAGCCGCGACTTGCTGCAAAACCAGTTGCGGCTCAAAGTGGTTCGCCATCCGGTCGAGCATCCGCCATACCATCTGCACGTCCTTGGCCCAGTCCACGCCCCACGCGCCTTGGTCGGGGTCGCGTGCCCGGAAGAACATCCAGCAAAACGCCACAAAATGGAACGTGACCACCTGCGACACAAACCGCCCCACACCCGTGCCCGGCTGGCCTTTGGTGTTGGTGAGTTCCATCCACATCTTATGGAAAGCCAAGGCCAGCCCGTGCAAGCCGCCCCAGATGATAAACTTCAGGTTGGCTCCGTGCCACAAGCCGCCCAACAGCATGGTAATGAGCAGGTTGAGGTATTGCCGAATTTTGCCTTTCCGGTTGCCGCCCAGCGAAATGTACAGGTAGTCGCGCAGCCACGTGGACAGTGAAATGTGCCACCGTCGCCAAAAATCGGTGATGTTCACGGCCGAGTACGGCGACAGGAAGTTGAGCGTGAGCCGGTAGCCGAGCAGCAGAGCCACGCCGATGGCGATGTCGGTGTAGCCCGAAAAATCGCAGTAAATCTGGATGGTGTAGCCATAGACGGCCATCAGATTCTCGAAGCCGGTGTAGGTTTCGGGGCTGTCGAACACGCGGTCCACGAAATTGGCCGCTATGTAGTCGGACACGAGGATTTTCTTGACCAGCCCGCCCAAGATGAGCCAAACGGCGTGGTTGAACTCCTCGGCACTGACGCGGTACGGCTTGTCAATCTGCGGCACAAAGTCATAGGCCCGCACGATAGGCCCGGCCACCAATTGCGGAAAAAAGCTGACGAAAAACGCAAAGTCCAGGAACCGGTTCACCGGCTTCATGTGCCCCCGGTAAATGTCAACCGAGTAGCTGATGCTCTGGAACGTATAGAACGAAATGCCCGCCGGGGCGATGATTTTGAAAATGTCGAACCCGGTGCCGGCCCACGCGTTCGACCACGCAGCCAGATAGTCCACCGGCTGCAAGTTCCAACCGAAAGATTCGTTGAGCAAGTTGGCGAAAAAATAGGCGTATTTGAAATAGGACAGTAATCCCAGGTTCAAGCAGAGGCTCAGGATAATGAAAGCTTTTTTCTTCCACCGCGTCTCGGTGCGGTATATCTGCCAGCCCATCGTGTAGTCAATCACGGCCGTGAGCAGCAGCAGCACCGTAAAGTACCCGACCGACTTGTAATAGAAAAACACGCTGAAAACCAGCAAAAAGCCGTTGCGCAGGCGCGGATTGGGGTACAGAAACTGGTAGGCCAGCAACACCACGCCGAAAAACATCCAGAACAGCGGCGTGGTGAAAATCATCGGGTGCTTCGGGTCGAAGCCGAAGATGTCGGAAAAACTAAGCAAGGGTAACGGATTGATGGGTTAATTCTAACGGCAGCAAAGGCGCAAAGAGTTGTGCAAAGCTAAGGCGTTTTAGGCGATTTTTGTCAGAATCAGGATTTACAGAATTGACAGAAAAAACAGGATTTGTCTTGGGTAAATATGCGTATTACCGTTCGCCGAACCGTCTGTAGGGGCGGGGCTTGCCCCCGCCCTTGTCACTCGCAGGCTCGGCCAAAGTCAATCCGAACCTATGCTTCCGGTCAGACGCGCAGCGTCAGACCTACATGCCTACAGCGTTTTAGGCAAAAATTGCTCAAAACACAGAAACAAGCATCACGCCGAGGCGTGACGCCAGCTTACCGAGAGACGTTTCAGCCGTTCCCGCCAAATGCAGGATTTGTCAATTTTTGCTCAAAACGCTTTTTACAAATCTACAGAAGGATAGACCGGTTCTCAGGGCCGTCGGCTTTCGGCACTCCGCACGCCGAATTCCGAATTTGCCTCGTAGTCGGCCATGAGGGCATCGTGGAGCAGTTCGGCTTGCAGCATGTAGCCGTGTTGGTTCAGGTGGACGTGGTCGGGAGAGGCCAGCCGATGGTTACTTCGTAAAAATCCCACAGGGCCGAGCCGGTTTCCTCAGCCAGTTCGGCGATGGTCTTGGCGGCGCGGGCGTTGTCGGGGTTGGGGTGGCGGCGGCCGCGCAGGTTGTCGCCGGGCGTGGTCAGCAGCACCGACGCATCCGGACACACACGCCGGATGCGCTGAATCAACTCGCCGTAGTTGCGTTTGAACGCCCTTGCGTCCAAGCTCTTGAATGCGTCATTGGTGCCCAGCGACACAATCACCAAGTCGGGTTTCAACACGCCCAAGTCGCGTTCCAGAAACGGCATCCGCAGCACCGAAGTCACTTCGGCACCGTTTACGCCCGCCGCGTGGTACTGGATGCCCCGTTGCCCGTTGTCCAGCACCACGCCTTGCAGCGTGAAGTGGTCTTGTCGGTCGTCGGTTTTTTGGAAACCGAGGTTCAGGCTGGCGGCCGGTTGCTTTAGCTCAAACACCACGAAGCCTTCGCCCACCACGGTTGACTTCACGCCTTCCGGGTTGCGCACTTCCACTCGGAAATTCGTCGCGTCGCGGGTGTCGCAGAAAACGGTCACTTTCGTAAATCCGTACGGCAGCACGGTCTGGTTGTTCGGGTCAAGCGTGAGCGTGGCTTCGGGGCTGCGCGTGGTGGCCGTGATGCCCGCCAAGCCCCAGTCGCAGGCCTTGTCGCGGGCTATGTTGCGGCAGCCTTCCCACGTGCCGGTGTAGGTGATTTTCAGATTGTCGGGGGCGTTGGTGCGCACGGCCGTGTACGGAAACACCAGCCCGCGACCCGCGTTGCCAAACGCGCTGTCGGCTTGCAGGATTTCGCGCAAATGCCCCGAAAAATAATCCGCCTGTACGTGCGAGTCGCCGATGTGGACGATGTTCACCCGTTGCCGTCGGCCGTTGCGCAGCAAGTCCAAGGCTGTGTGGAAACGCCGCATGGGTTGGTCGGCGTAAGCGGAAATGCGGTTTTTGTCCTGTTGGATGAACGGAAACTCGCGGTATGAAGCCGTAGGCACCGGCTTGGACACCGGTGTTCCGGTAAAAGCAGAGAACACGAACATCGCCCCGAAAAGACAGCCGAAAGCGACACGGTTTGTCAGATTTTTCATGTTGGTACACGACGGAAAAAGAACTTTCCGCTGCAAAGTTTAGTATTTTTTCTGGAAAATTCCTCAAAACGTCCCGTTAAGCCATGTGACTTTTGGACAAAAGTTGCATTTCGCGCCGCCGATTCGGCGAATATTCGGTACGTTTTGGGATAGAGGCCCGCCTATCGGCAACCGGTGTGTCCGGTAATGAACAATTTTTCTACAGGATGCAACCCTTCGGCCTTTTCCGGTGTCCTACCCGTGAGAAACGAACAAAACTCCTGCCGAAAAATCGCCCACCTGACTTGCTATGCGAAAAACAATGACTACGTGGATGACACTCACCTGCCTGCTTGCCACCACTTCGTGGCTGGCCGTTATGTGCCTGCTTGCCACCGGCTGCGAGAAGCCCGAACCCGAACTTGACGCGTCGCGACTGGCCGGGCGGTGCCTCAAAGGCCGGGTGCTGACCTTGAGCGGTTGCACTTCATTCACCAATGTGCAAGTGTTGGATGCCGACGTGGGCAGCACCACCGTTTACAACGGACGCGAATACCGCAATGTGGTGCAGATAAACAACCTTGGGCAGTTGGATAGCCTGCGGGAAGGCGATGAATTCCATTTTGTGGTGGGTGCGCAACCAGAAAGGGCGTGCCAAAAGCATTTCTCTGACCCGGACTCCCCGGTGTTGTGTACGGCAAACCTTGCTCCCATCCCTCTGCCCAATGTGACAGTGCGCATTTGCATCGAAAACCTGTCCAAAGCACCTTGCAGATAAACTGCCGGACGTTTCAGAGGTTGTTTAAAATTTTGTTCTACTGAAGCGTTTTGGGCATTTTTTGCCCAAAACGCGGTGAACACGCAGGTCTGCACGCTGTGCGTCTGACCGGAATCACAGGCTCGCTAAAGACAACAGACGGGCGTTTTAGGCAATCCCGACAAGTCGGGACGCTGCGAAACCGAATTTTAAACAACCTCTCAGAGCGGCGTTTTGGGCAGTTTTTGCCCAAAACGCAAGATTCCACCAATCATGTCGAAAAAACCAGATAAAAAACTAACCCGTTAGTTTGAATACTAAAACTTTAGTTTTATGTTTGTGTAAAACCAATCCCCATGCAAATGAAAAAACTGCGCGAATTGACCAAAGCCGAAGAGGAAGTAATGCAAATCTTGTGGAAACTGGGCCGAGGTTTCGTCAAAGACATCATCCGGCATTTGCCCGAACCCAAGCCGGCCTACAACACCGTTTCCACCATTGTCCGCATCCTCGAAACCAAGGGTTTCGTGGGCCACACCGCCTACGGGAAAACGCACGAGTACCACCCGCTGGTGTCCAAGCCCGAGTACACCCGGTTCTTTTTCAAGAACTTTCTCAAAGGGTATTTCGGCGGGTCGTTTGCCGGGCTGGTTTCCTTTTTTGCCAAGGAAGAAGACCTCAGCCTGGCCGAACTGGAAGAGATGATGAAACAATCTCAAAAAGACGACAACCACGCAAACGGGGACGAAAATGAGCCACCCAATCCTTGAGTATTTGGGCAAAGCGTCGGCGGTGGTGCTGGTGTGGTACGTTTTGTACCGCTTTTTACTGCGCCGCCAAACGTTTTTTCAACTGAACCGCGCCTTCATCTTGGCGGTGGTTATATGGCTGGGCGTATTGCCGTTGGTCAGAATCCCACTGTACTATTCCACTCCTCCCGTGTCGGCGGCCCCTGCCATGCCCGTGCTGCCCGCCGTAGCGGTTGTCGTTCCGTCGAATGGTGGGCCTCCGGCTGCCGACACGCCTTTCGACTGGGCCGCTGGCTTGCTATATGCCTATGTGTTCGGCGTGGCCGTTTGCCTGCTGCGCCTTGGCTGGCAGATGTTCCGGCTGTGGCGTTTTAGGCGTTTTTTTCCGAATCGGAGGGCCGACGGCTACCGGCTCGTGGACACCACCGGCAGCGATTTGCCCGTGTTTTCGTTCTTCAACTGGCTTTTTTGGCAAGAAAACCCGGCATGGACGGACGCAGAGCGGCAACACGTGCTGGCGCACGAACTGGCCCACATCCGGCAGCGGCACTCGGTGGACACGCTGCTGATGGAATGCATGGCCGCCGCTTTCTGGTTTCACCCGGCGGCGCACTTGCTCAAAGCCGAACTGAAGAC
>JALOMD010000562.1 GCA_025455595.1 Cytophagales bacterium
AACGACTTCGTAAACGCCGCTTCGCCCGGACGCACCGTTGGCAAAGGCTCGAAACCGCCTTGCCGGATGGCTCCGTTGGCATCGCACACTTTCCACACCAACCGGTAGCCGCGCAACGGAAACGCGGGCAAGTCCAGCACCGTCCGGGGCAGAATCGTAACGGTGGCCGAAGCAGGCGGGCGAACGTTCACGGTCATTTCGCGCACCGGCGACTGCTCCTTGCGAAACGCGAACCACGCCTGTTTTTTCCGGCGAAACACGTCCACCACGCCCCACGGGCGGTTTTCGGAAAACTCTTTGGTGCCGAAGAAAGAACTGCGGTAATCGTTGAACGTCCACAGCGAGCCACCAATCAGATACGGGCGACCACGCAGCGAATCGAGCAGGCTTTTTGCGTTCAGGGTCGCATCCAGATTTTCGCCGATTTGCCCAATCCCGTATTCGCTGTAAAACAGCACTTTGCCCGGATGCAGTTTGTGCTGCAAGTCGGTGACCGGCCCCAGGTTTTTGTTGTATTTGTTAATCAATCCGATGTCGCTGAACTGAATGAAATCGGGCGAACGGTCAGCGGTGTGGCTCACGGCGGCGGCCAGCCGGGTGCTGTCCAGCGTGCGGACATACGCGGTGGCGGCCTCCACGTACTTCATCGTAGTCGGAAAATCACCGATTTCGTTGCCTACGCTCCAGGCCATCACGCACGGATGGTTGTATTGCCGGGCAATCATCCGGTTGAGCCAGTCTTTGGGCATCGGGTTTTCGGGGTCGGCCAGCGGATCGAAGCCCCAGAGCGGAATTTCGGAAACCACCAACATGCCCCGTTCGTCGAGGTAGTCCATCATTTCTTCGGGCAGCACCAGGTGCGAAAGCCGGGTCATGTTGCACCCCAGCGACTTAAGCAGGTCTATGTCTTCTTTGATGCGCCAAAGCGGAAGCGTGTTGCCGGTGGTGCGGTCATCGGGAACCAGGTTGAATCCCATCGGACGAACGGATTCGCCGTTGAGTTTGAGCGTGTAATTCCGGTTGTCCACTTCAATTTTCCGCAGCCCGAAGCGACTCAAATTTGTCTCCGAAACCGGATTGGCCAACTGAACCCGCGACTCGTACAAATAAGGGTCGTCAAAGTGCCACAGGTGTGTTTCATTCTTTGCCAGCGTGGTTTTGACCAGCACTTCGCCCGTGGATTTGGCAGGCAACGTGGTTGAAAACGGCACCGTTTTCCGAACCGAATTCTTGTCAGTCACGATTACTTCTCCCCGAACCGATTGTTCCGTTTGGGCATAATTCTGTAAAAAAAGCCGGACGGCCACCGAAGCCGTGCCTGCGGTCAGATTGACTGTGGGCGTAATGTGCTGCCGTACCAACCGAACGCCGCTGTACGTTTGCAACGAAACCGGACGACGGATACCGCCCCAGTTCCAGATGGCTCCCCGTTTGAAGGTGTTGTCGGCACAGACCACCAGAATGTTTTCGCCGCCATAAGTGACCAGTGCCGATACGTCAAATTCAAAGGGCAGAAAGCCGCTGTGGTTTTCGCCCAGTTTCTGACCGTTGAGCCACACGGTGCAGTCGTGGTAAACGGCCTCGAAGTGCAGAACCAACGTTTTGCTTTTTTGATCATTGGCGACGGGAAACGTCCGGCGGTACCACGCCTTGCCGGTGTAACGGGCGTATTCGTTGCGCAAGTCCCAGTTGCCGGGCACGGGCATTTTGTCCCAACCGGCCGTGTTGTACTCCTTTTCAAACCAGCCTTCTCTCTCGCCTGCATTGTTCGGGTCTGTACGAAACGCCCACGTGCCGTTGAGGGAGGTTTTGTGTTTTTCAGAGATACTATTTTGCGCAGCCGCTGTTTGCCACAGAAGCCAGATAACCCATGCGGTATAGAAGATGTGTTTACTCATAACGACAATGGCCAAGTGCGTTTTATTTATTGATAACCGGATAATTACAAAAAGCAGCACAGCCGCTCGCCTTTGGCGAGTGGCAACTGTCTGACCGCGAAGCCGGTCAGCCGGCCTCTGGCCGGGACGATTGAATTTTGCCATTGAAAAAATTGTCTATGAACAGATAAATAGTATCCTTTTAAAGTCAAAACCTGCCTATTTATACACAGCGGCCAGAGGCCGCCCGGCGAGGCTTCGCCGCCGGACAGTTGCCACTCGCCAGAGGCGAGCGGCTGTTGTGGCTTTACAGTGTTTTAGCCATTTTTTGCCCAAAACGGCACTGATTCAAACCAGCATCCGGTATCAAGTCACTGCATTGCGTTTTTCTGCTTTCAAGCGGTGGGCATTCTTGGCCGCCGCCCGCCACGGAACCAACGCCGAACACAGAATCAGCGCGGCGACCAAAGCCGTCGGAATTTTGCCTACATCGGTCAATCCGCTCAACACAAACAGGATGACCGCCGTGAATACCAGCGCGAAGGCAATGACCCGCAGCCCGAACAGGTTTTGTTTCTCTATCGCCAGTTTTTCGGATTCGTCTTCTTGCAGCGTTTCGAGTACGTGTCTGTCCTTATAGGCGAGGTAGGTTTGGTAGTCCTCGGGGATACTATTTTTGGAGGATGCCCACAGTTCGTAAGCCAGCAAGAGCAACAGCGGCAAGCCCACGCCGAGAATGTTTTCCTGTGCCCGCGACAGCTTGAAATCGAGCAGCAGCGGAGCCAGCACTTTGAAGAAAAGATTGACCGACAGCGTGAAAACCGTAATCCGGAACGTGACTTTTCCGGTCAGGCGTTTGGAAAACAAGGCCCACAGCGGCGGGGCCAGCAGCGGCCCGCCCGTCACCGCCGCCACGCTGAGCACCACTTCCACAATGCCGCCCACGTAAGGCACCAGCAGCGCAATCACAATCATGCCGATGCCGAAGCCCCAGGACGACAGACGCGCCACGGTAATCAACTGTCGGTCAGTGGCTTTCGGCCTCAGCAAGCCTTTGTAAATGTCGTTGGTGAACACGGCCGAAACCACGTTCAGCGTGGTGTTGGCACTGGCCGAGGTGGAGAAGTACATGCCCGTGAGCATCAGTCCCAACAGGCCCGGCGGCAGCACCAGCTTGCACATCAGCAGGTAGGCGTTTTCGGTGTCGAGTCCCTGCAAACCCGGGTTCAGCGTGCGGTAGATCATGGGCGGCAGCATCCAGATCACCGGGCTGACCAGGTACAGACCCGCAAAGAGAAACGCCACCTTGCGGGCCGATTTCGGACTGTCCACGCTGGTGTAGCGTTGCACAAACGTCCAGTTGCCACCGATGTAACAGATGTGGTAGGTCAGGAAAGCGAGGATGAAACCGACGGTGTATTCGCC
The DNA here is from genome assembly GCA_025455595.1 of Cytophagales bacterium. Lineage (GTDB taxonomy): Bacteria > Bacteroidota > Bacteroidia > Cytophagales > 172606-1 > Xanthocytophaga. Next base: position 3,303 of record JALOMD010000562.1, read on the forward strand.
GTTGAGCAGGCCGTAGAAATCAGGCGGCAGGTTTTGCATCACTTGTTCG
>JALOMD010000024.1 GCA_025455595.1 Cytophagales bacterium
TCAATGTACGTGTCGGTGGTGGAGATGTACGCTTCGGGCTGGTAGTAGTCGTAGTAGCTGATGAAGTACTCGACGGAGTTGTTCGGGAAAAACTGCTTGAATTCGCCGTACAGCTGGGCAGCCAAGGTCTTGTTGTGGCTCAAGACCAGCGTGGGCCGCTCGATGCGCTGAATCAGGTTTGCCACAGTGAAGGTTTTGCCCGAACCCGTCACGCCAAGCAGCGTTTGGGCCGGCTCGCCGCTGAGCACGCCTTCCACGAGTTGTTCGATGGCCTTGGGCTGGTCGCCGGTGGGCTGGTAGTCGGAGGTGATTTGGAAAGACATTTTGAAGTACGAATTACGATTTACGAAGTACGAACATTGCGAGGCCCGCAGCGAAGCGAAGGGCCGTGGCAATCTCATCAGCATAGGCTCGGCCAACACACTTCCCAAAGGCTCGCACGACTTTAGGCGTTTTGGGCATTCCCGCCTGTTGCGGGATTTGTCAATTTTTGCTTAAAACGCTTTGCATCAAGCGTTAGTGAAAACAAAAGTTTCCGGCCTGCGGGTTCCGTGGGATGGAAGATAATTTGCCGGAATGGGAAAGGCAAGCGGAGATTGTGCGACTGTTATAAGATTCATAGGCCGTTTTAAGTAAATTTTGCCTGAAACGCCAATATTCTATCTAATTCAAACTCCCCTCTTCAAGGTCAAAATCTTTGCAGGCGTTTATTTGCTTCCCTGTTGTTGCCTTTAGGAACACTACTCAACAAAAAAATATATTTAAGCTTTGCTTGAGTATTTTGTTTTTCATAGCTTTCAAGCACAATCCGACTCCTCCGATAAGTTTTCTTTGTAGTGCCTCCGCCTGAGACGACACATGGCGCAATGTACGATGTACAAGCCTGCATCGGCGCATTATCTGTATAAAGTATTTATTTTCAATGGTTTTCAATCTATAACTCCAATTAAGATGAAAGCACTTACACGATTTTACACGTTCCTGTTTGTGGCTATACTCTGTCTGAATGCTTATTCCCAAGACACGCAACCAACAGCAGAAACCGTTTCCATTCGCAACATTTTCTTGACAGGAAATCAAGTTTTCGATGAGAAAACTTTAATCAAGGCACTTGGGCTGCCTGTTTCTAAGAGGCACAAGAAGGACAATATTCAGCTTGAAATTGCGCAAGCAGATTTGACTCGTGGCAAGAGCGACGGCAAAACCCCGCAAGGCATCACCTCGCTTTACCGCAACCGGGGGTACTGGTTTTTCAGCTACCAAGTGCTGACCACGCCCGTTGGCAACGGACAGGCAGACCTACAGATTCGTGTCTTCGAGGGGCCGCAGATGAAGATAGGCCAGATAACGACCGAAGGGGAGACCCCGTTCGCCGCAGCCGAGATACAAAGGCTGACCAAGCTCTCCAGCGGAGAGGTTTTCAACGAGTTCAAGGTGATTTCCTCGTTCGCCGCCCTGCGCAGGACGGGCAAAGTGAAGGGCAACGCCCAAGTGGCACCCCGGCTGAACCCCAAGACGAACGCCATTGACATCGTTTACACGTTCGACAACTGACCTCCTTTTCGTTTCCAACACCAAAAGAGACCCGATCATGCAGAAACCTTATCCTTTTCTCCGGGCCGGCCGGATGCTTCCGATTCTGGCTGCCTGCCTGCTTCTGTGCATGGCTGCGCCGGGCATCCGTGCGCAAACGCCCGTGATCGTATCGCCCGCCAACGGTGCGCTGATACCCACCAGTGGGACGGTGGTGTAACTGGCGGCCAACCCGGCCAACGAGTTCACCCTCATCTATTTGACAGACCTGACCACCGGCACGGTTGTTTACGCCTCGCCATACCTGTACGGAACCGCCCCGATTGCGCACGCCTTGCCGCCGGGCCTGCGGACGAACACCCCCTACGGGATATCCGTCGGCTCGTACGACAACACATACACGGCCCGCTGGGCATGGGCGCAGGTGGCCACCGACAACGTGGCCACCCCCACGCCGTATCCGGTCATGACCGCCCCCGCCCACGGCAGGCCGGTGCCGCCGACGGTGACGGTGCAACTGGCGGGCAACCCGTACAACTTCTTCACCGTGGTGGAGGTGATCGACCTGACGACCAACACCTTCCTGCACCAAAGCCCGTTCCTGGGATGGTCCAACGTGACCACGCCCCTGTCGTACACCATCCCCTTGTCCTTCGACCCGGCCAAGGTTTATCGCATACAAGCCCGCAACTACTCCAGCATTGGCGGCTTGTACCAGACCGAAATCACGGTCAACTCCCAGTTGCCGACGGCCCGGATATACACGCCGGTGCCCAACGCTACCCTGACGGATGTGAACTACCTGTTCCAGGCCGATCCGGTCAACGAGGGTACGCCGCCTGTCCAGTACCGTTGGGAGATAGAACCCACAGGTGCGGCTACTCCCGCTCAGGCTTCCCTTGTGAGGTATGGCAAAAACATGAACCTGAGCGACTACTTGATTCCCGGCCGAGGTTACCGAACGCGGGTGACGGGATTGATGACCGGAGAAACGGCTGCCCCGCCGTCGGCCTGGACGGATTTTGGTTTGTCAAATACGGCAACGGAACCGGATACAAGCACGTTTCAAGGTAAGGCCGACTATGTGTTCCGATATTTGGACAAAACGCAAGTGCCCACACAAATCCTTTATGACCGGGTTTTCCCTTTGGGACGATTGGACATGTTTAACCAGCAAGGCAGGCAGGACACTTCCCACTACTATCATTTCCTACAGGTTCACAGCGAGTTGTACAACGCCAACTACAATGCCGAAAACACCATGTTGCCACCCGACATTGTCGAAGCTTTGGCTTTCCAGAAAAGTTCGGACGACCAGGTGGCTATCGGAATCATCAATTACAGTTTCAATGTGGTCGACACCAATGCCGTGACAGACAATCTTATCACGGCGGCCAATGGTTTTTATTACGATGTCGCCGGTCGTCCCCGTTCCCCCTACGTGCTCCAGAAAGCATTGGTGGTTTCGCCGCTGACAAGGAACGTGCGTGCCGGGGCCGTGCGATTTTCCCTGCCCTCCGAGACGGTTATGAGCAACACAACGCAAAATGTCACCAATGTGCAGATTACGGGCGGTGACATCAACCAAACCATTACCCTGACTCCCGGCGGCGCGGCGGCCACCCTGAGCTATACCCAGACGGGTCGTAAGTTCTTACGGTTTGTCGTCACTTTCAGTGGCGGGGCCACCCAAACCACATATGCGTCGCTCAATATAGTAAACTAATTTTCCAAAGCCATAGCTTATGAAAAGAATACAGGCGGGAACCGTCTTCCTGTTGATCTTGATTTCCTTGCTCTGCTTCGTGCCCGCCCAGGCCCAACGGCAAGCCGGGACAAGGATAAGCGTCAAATACTTGGACGGAAAACCCAAGTCCCGGGGCCGAATGCTCACCGTTTCGGATTCGGGTTTCCAGTTGCGGGTTCGGGTGGTCAATCCGGCCCGCCGGGCCGATCCGGGCGGCAGGCATAAGGCATACCTGTTCGACACACTGACCGTCTATGCAGCGGAAATGGAGCGTATGCGAGTGGGGCCAAAGTCGAAGAAACGGATAATGCGCCTGACGACATTTGGTTTGATGGGTGTCGGTCTGGTTGGCGGCTTCGTCGCCGGGGCGCAGACCGATTTCGGTGTATTCGGCGGGGCTGTAGTCGGTTCATTCTTTGGTAGCGCAGGCCTGCTGTCGGGTATTTCGCTCGGCTTAATCCTAAATCGTACCGTCAAGAAGAAATACGTAATCAATGGTAGTCTCGACAAGTACAGAGCTATTGTTCCCGAACTACAAGGGCATAGACGATGAAGGCGCATGAGTTTCATCCGATACAAACAAGCTGTAGACAACACATTCAAAAACAAAATGGAACTACACAAAAGAATGCACTTACCGATTCTGCTCTCCGCCGGAATGCTGTTTTGGTTAGGCAGTTGCAAGAAAGAGAACACCGAGCCGCTGCCGGAAGCGACTCAGGTGGGGGCCAACACGCTGGGCTGCAAGGTCAACGGCAGGAACTGGGTGGCCCAGGACAGCAACGAACCCTTCAACCGAACCTTCGGCGTGGAGGGCGGATACCAAGGCGCACTGGTTGATAGCATCCGCAACTGCGTTTGGATAGAAGCTCGACGCAACGACGGCACCCTGCTGCATCTGTATATGCGACGGGTGGACAAGCCGGGTATCTACCCCCTGCGGCTGCTGACCGACGGCAGGCCGGGGGCCTTGGTTCCCTACGACTACGGGTTCTACTTCGACTCCTCGGTCTCTTACATGACCAAGCCCTCCCACACCGGGACTGTCACCGTCACACGGGCTGACCCTACAAATGGTATTGTTTCGGGTACTTTCGAGTTTACCGCCTCCGACCCGAAGAATCAGCGTACTGTTACCATCACTGATGGACGGTTCGACGTGAAAACCCGTTAGTGGATATAATTTTTGAAAACAAAGAACATAAACCGAGACTATGAGACACTTCTTCCTTGTACTGTTTCTGACCCTGTGTGCGTATGAAGGTATAGCCCAGACCTTCCCGAGGCGCACCCGTCCCTACGAACGCACCAACGAGGCCGACAATATCAACTACGAAGAAATCGTGCAATACCAGCCTTGCAGAGAGGCCGAGTTCATCCGCAGCGACCTCGCTTTCCAAGGGTACGACGAAGGGCAACCCAGCCAAGGAATTGGCGAGGTCACCTACTACTACCGCAACGACAACCTGCCACCCGCCCAGCGTTGCCCGGATGTGGCAACCAATCCCAAGGTGAGCAAGCCTGTCGTGGTGCTGGACGGTTTCGATCCCCGCGACACCCGGGCGGGAGCAGAAGTATATGGGAAGTATTTGCGGTACCTTCAATCAGGTACTGAAGTGAAATTTCTCGGTGACGATTTACGCAGACAAGGTTACGACGTGGTGATCCTGAACTTCCCGCGTTACGAGGTGGGTGTGCGGGGCGGTGTAACCATCACACCCGTCCAAGGCCAGCCTCCGATTACTATCGGCGGCATCCCGGCCATCCGCGACGGCGGGGCCGACTACATCGAACGCAACGCGTTCGTGCTCATCAAGCTCATCCAGAATCTCAACCAAGAACTGCGCAGCCAGAACCTTTCTGAAAAAATCACCCTTGTCGGCCCCAGCATGGGCGGCCTCATCAGCCGCTACGCCTTGGCCTACATGGAGAAGCGGCTGGCCGAAAACCCGACCGATCCGCAGTGGCGGCAACAGTGGGATGCCAACGTAAAGCTATGGGTGTCCTTCGACTCGCCGCACCTCGGGGCCAACATCCCCATCGGCGACCAGTGGATGGTCAACTACTTGGCCGGGGTTTCCGGCTCGGCCAAGCGTGCCCGCGACCAGCGGCTGTCGTCCACGGCGGCCAAGCAATTGTTGCTGCACCATTTCACATCCGGCAGCACCGCCGTGGCTGGTGACCCCGGTTTTCGGGAACGGTTCGTATCAAACCTTACCACAAACGGTGTTCCCAACAGTGCGGGCCAACTGACCGGGTTTCCCAACCCGGACAACGACCCGGCCAAGGTGCGCAAGGTGGCCCTTGTCAACGGCAGCCAGAACGCGGACCTGCTGCCCGGTGCCGCCTGCGGCCAAGCCATCCGGGTGGAAATCAACAAAACCCTCGGGTTCAGACTGTTTCTTTTTGCTATCACTCTTTCGGTTACCAAAAGGCTTATTGATGCAACCGCCTATTTTTCTCCATCCAACAGTGGCAGTTGCAAGGTGTTCGAGGGAAAGTCCGGGTACGTGGCCAATATCCCGATGCCTGGTAGAACCCGTTTCGCCAATGCCTACAACTCCGGAACGGGGATAGACTTGGCCCCCGGAGGCAAACTGGATATTCAAAACGTGATTGCACAAAACGCGTTGGACACAGACAAAGGACTTGCCGGGGCGTTTATCAACGTGGTGGTGTCTAATCCGACACCCGACCATGTGTTCATTCCGGTCAAAAGTTCGTTAGGCTACAATTGGAAAGTGGCGAACGGAATGGGCGACTTGGGGGAAGGACTGAATACCCGCAACTTGGTGTGCGAGGGCATAATCCCGTTCGACACCTATTACGCGCCTGTTCAAAACGAAGACCATGTTTCACTCAGCGCACAAAGTGCGGACTGGATAGTCAGGGAAATCAACGGGTTGCCGCAGAAACCCGTGCTTGCCGGTGCTTTCCCTGTCACCGTCACAGGGCAACTCACCTGTGCCGATCCAAATTCCACCATAACCGCCAGCGTACCCAGCCAAGAGGCGGGTAGTACCTACACATGGGCGGTTAGTGCCGGATTAACCATTGTCAGCGGTCAAAACACTTCCCAAGTCGTGCTTCGCTCCGCAGCCCCCTCCAATAGTACGGAAACCGTCAACGTTGACATTGGGACGAGTTGTTCGTTACTCAAACCCGTCCAAGCCGCTGTAATCAAAAACACAAACGGCTACGGCAGCGGCGACTATCCGGTGAGCGGCCCCGACCAAGCCGTGTGCGGCACAACCGCATTCTACTCGACCGTGTCCCTGCCCGGCGCCACCAACTACCAGTGGGTCAACATTCCTATGGGTGCCACCAACGTCAGCGGGCAAGGCACGCGGTTCCTGAGTTTCACCGTTCCCACCGGGATTTCTTTCATGAACGTGGGCGTACGGGTAGCCAGTGCTTGCGACGCGGGCGGCAGCCCGGCCACCAAAAACACCGTGGTTACCTGCCCCGGCGGGCGGCGCAGCGTGGAGGTGTACCCCAACCCGGCCGATTTTGAACTCACCGTGGCCCAGACCGAGATAATCCTGACCGGCCCGGCGCAAGGCGACGGAACCTTGTCCGTCCGGTTGTACGATGCGTTGGGCAGGCGGGTGGCCCAAGGGCAAACCAAAGGCGGCAAGGTAACCCTCGCAGTGGGGCACTTGCCTACGGGCGTGTATCTGGTGCAGGGCAAAGACGGCAGCGGGCAGGCTTTCACCCAACGGGTGGCACTGAGACGATAGAAGAGCCTCGTTAACGTTTTGGCCGTTTTTGCCCAAAACGCAGAAACGGTATCGAATCCAGCACAATAAAAAACGACAAACCCTCACCATCTGGCGAGGGTTTGTCGTTTTAGCCGTTCCCGCCAAATGCGGGATTTGACAATTTTTGCTCAAAACGCTTTGAGAAAGAAAGTCTGCGGCTAAAAGCTAATTGCCAATAGCCTACTTCAATTTCCCCAAAGCCTCCTTAATCCGGCGCAAAGCTTCCGTCAAGTTCTCATCGGAGGCGGCGGTGGACAGGCGGATACAGTTGGGTGCCCCGAACGCCGAACCTGATACCGTGGCCACGTGGCCCACGTTGAGCAGGTACATGGCCAAGTCGTCGGCGTTTTGGATGGCGTGCGTGCCGTCGGTCTTGCCGAAGTAGTGGCTCATGTCCGGAAAGGCGTAAAATGCGCCTTGCGGCACGGCAATCTTCAGGCCCGGAATCTCGCGCAGGCCCGCAATCACCAAGTCGCGGCGGCGGCGGTAGGCTTCGGCCATTTTGCGCGTATCGTCGAGCGGGCCGGTGAGGGCGGCCACGGCGGCTTTCTGCGTAATGGAGCAAGTGCCGGATGTCACTTGGCCTTGGATTTTGTCGCAAGCGTCGGCAATCCATTTCGGGGCGGCGAGGTAGCCCAGCCGCCAGCCGGTCATGGCGTAGCCTTTCGAGCAGCCGTTCACGGTAATCACCCGGTCTTTGATGGCCGGCACCGAGCCGATGCTGAAATTCTTGCCCTCGAACACGATGTACTCGTAAATCTCGTCGGCCATCACGAAAATGTTCTCGTGCCGCTCAATCACGGCTGCGATGTCGCGCAGTTCTTGTTCGGTGAACACCGATCCGGTCGGGTTGCAGGGCGACGAGAACATCACCATCTTGGTGCGCGGCGTAATGGCTTCTTCCAGTTGGGCGGCCGTCACCTTGAAATCGTTTTCCAACGCGCCGTGCACCAGCACCGGCACGCCCTCGGCCAGCACCACCATTTCGCTGTAGCTCACCCAGTAAGGCGAAAGAATAATCACTTCGTCGCCGGGGTTTAGCAGGGCCAGCAGGGCGTTGGTCAGCGACTGCTTGGCACCCGTTGACACCACGATGTGCTCGGCTTTCCAGTCCAAGTTGTTGTCGCGGCGCAGCTTTTCGGCAATGGCGGCACGCAAGTCGGCGATGCCCGACACGGGCGTGTATTGCGTGAAATTGTCGTCAATGGCCTTTTTGGCCGCGTCCTTGATGTGTTGCGGCGTGGGGAAGTCAGGCTCGCCGATGCTCAGGCTGATGACCTTGACACCTTGGGCGGCCAGTTCGCGGGCCTTTTTGGTCATGGCCAACGTGGCCGACTCGGCCATGGCATTGACGCGTTCGGAAAGCAGGGTAGCGGGTTCCAGTACGGCAGACATGATTTGGTTGTATGTTGGTGGGAAAGAATTTTCTTACGGATAGAACAAAGGGAGGAAAATTAAATTTCAGGCCCGCAAAAATACGGATTCGACGGTAAGTTGCCAATTTATTATAAGTCTTGGGTTTTGAGTCTTTGGTCTTGAGTTGGCGTTTTAGCCATTTTTTGCCCAAAACGCCACTTGCGACCTACGACTTGTCACTCACGACTTCTTTTCTGACCTCCGCCTTCTGAACTCTGACCTAATTAGACTAATTTCGCCCCCGCTTTAGAACCACTTTGTTCCATTCAAACAAAAACCACGTTTCTTATGAAAAAGATATTTGCAGCATTCCTGATTTGCTGTTGCACCGCCGTTGGCTACGCCCAAATCAACACGCCGCAGCCCAGCCCGGCGGCTACGGTTTCGCAACGGGTGGGCCTCACCGATGTAAAGGTTGAGTATTCGCGGCCCAGCCTGCGCGGCCGCAAGCTGTTCGGCGAAGTCCGTGAGTATGGCAAGGTATGGCGCACCGGGGCCAACCAAGCCACCAAAATCACGTTCAGCGACGAAGTGATGCTGAACGGCACCAAAGTGCCCGCCGGTGAGTACGCCGTCATGTCCATCCCGAACAAGGCCGAGTGGACGTTCATCCTTAGCAAAGACTTGAAAGTAAGCGAACAAAGCTACAAACCCGAAAACGACGCGTTGCGCCTCACAGTGAAGCCTGCCGCACTGTCGCAGAAAGTGGAGACGTTCACCATTGACTTTTCTGACGTGACAAACACCGGAGCCAACCTGAACATCAGTTGGGAAAACGTGCGGGCCACGGTGCGCATCGAAACCGATGTGGACAGCAAGGTGACGGCCCAAATCAAGGAAAAAGTGACCGACAACCCCAACGCCACGCCCGGCGACATGTACGCGGCAGCGTTGTATTACCTTGACAACAACAAGGACTTGAAGCAGGCGATGATTTGGATGGACAAAGCCACCGAGAAAGACCCGAAGTTCTGGCAGTTGCACCAAAAGGCCAAGCTGCAAGCCAAACTAAAAGACTACAAAGCCGCCGAAGCTACCGCCAAGCAGTCCATCGAACTGGCCAAGGCCGCCAACAACGCCGACTACGTGAAAATGAACGAGAAACTGCTGGCCGAATTGCCGAAGAAATAACCGTTGCCCGAAGCGGTTTGGACACGGCACCAGCGTTTTGGGCAAAAATTGCCTAAAACGCGTTTTACACGCAGGTCTGCACGCGGTGCGTCTGACCGGAATCGGCCGAACGCCAAGACAACAGACGGGCGTTTTAGGCAATTTTTGCCCAAAGCGTCCTTCGGAACCGAATTTTAAACAACCTCTGAGAGCATTTTTCTGCTTTTACCTTTCCCCCAAACAAAAGCCTCTGTCGGCTCGGCCGACAGAGGCTTTTGTTTTGCCAATACGCCCAGCCGCAAGCTGTAGCACAAATCCCTCTTCGCTACAATAGCCTGACTGTCAATTACTTGACAAAAACTCACTGAAAAACCTCCATTATCATCCAAACAAGGGTGTTTTGGGGCAACAAGTTGTTGGCAATTTTTCTTTGTTTGTGCGTAACATTTTCCGCACTCCGTCAGTTTAATTACCTAAATCCCAAGCCAAACTTTATCTTATATACAGGAAACCGAATCCTTTATGACATCTATCCACATATGCCTTGGCTAAAATCATCTTATGTTTTAGCCGCCCAACCCTGAAATCTGCCTAAGCAGGTTCTGTCCTTTGCATTTGACCACAGAGTTGGCATCAATATTTTTTCCACTGCTCTGCACCCACCGGGTCACAAAGTGCCATTGGCACGATTTGACTCGCCGCTGAAACGACATCCTTGCCGTGATTGGCAAAAGGTTGTCTTATGTTTTCAAGCTACAGGGGCGCAAAAGCCTTTTGGGGCAAACATTCACACAAGTCAGACACACAAGGGATTGGCAAACCACTTAAATAGCCCTTGTTCCATACAAAGCAACCCATGCTTCCACATCAAGAAGCACAGGCTGCGCCGTTCAGGTATGTAATCAAATGTTTTTACAAAAATGAGGAAAAAATGGTACTATTTCGGCTTGGTCGGGCTGCTGTTGCTCCCGGCCTGCAATGAGGAGCAACCAGCCGCACCGGACACTGCCACGCCGCCCGCCGAGTTCTCCGAACTGGTCTGGAGCGACGACTTCAACGGCAACACGCTTGATCCAAGCCGGTGGTCGGCTGCCGAGGGGGCTTTTGCCAACGGCAACGGCGAGCAACAGTACTTCCGTCCCGAAAACGTGTCGGTGCGCGACGGCAACCTTGTCATACGCACCGTGCGGGAAACCTACGGCGGACAACCCTACACGTCTGGCACGGCATCGAGCAAAGGGCGTTTCTCTTTTCAGGAAAACACCCGCATTGACATCCGCATGAAAATGACGCGCGGAGCCGGCTTGTGGAACTCCTTGACTTTCTTGCCGGTAGAGGAAAAGTTCGGGCCGTATCCGAAAAGCGGAGCCATGACTTTGGAACACATGGGGGTGGCCTCGTCAACGGCCGTTTTCAATGCGGCTTACGACGGCGGCGTGGGCAAATCGAAAGTCGTCAACTTGAGCGGCGACCGAAGGTTTGCCGACGACTTCCATGTCTTCACGCTGATTTGGGAGAAGGACATGGTGCGCTGGTTTTTCGAGGATCAGGAACTGGTACGCGTCACACCGGCCAGTCTGAACGGAAAGACGTATCCGTTCAACGAGCAGTTTTTCCTCAATTTCGGCACCAAAGTGGGCGGCAGCATTGCGGGGCCGGTGGCGGCCAGCACCACCTTTCCGCAAGAATTGCTGATAGACTACGTGCGGGTGTACCGCAACCCGGCTCCGAGGGCTGGCGGTTAGTGGCGGCATAGAACGGCAGTGGGCAGCGGCGGTGAGCAGTCAAATACTGTTCATCGTCGCTGCCCACTGCTTACTTTTTACCCTATTGCTGCTGTTTTCGTAAAAAAAGCCTAATTTCCGGCCTGAAAGTGCCATTTCTGTTCAATTACAACCTATCCCATTACATTTTATGCAGAAAATTTCACTCAATGCCTTGGCGTTGTTGCTCTGTGCGTGCGGAACCGCCGCCGCCCAAGGTTACCCCAGCGACCCGCCCAAGGAAGAATTCAAGATGCGTCCCGAAATGACCGAGTTTTGGGAGCCGCAAGTGCGGGTAGTTACGCCCGGCAACGGCACGGCGGCTCCGTCTGATGCCATTGTATTGCTCGACGGCAAGGATTTGTCGAAGTGGGAAAGTGCCAAAGACGGCAGTGCGCCCAAGTGGGAACTGAAAGACGGAGCCATGACGGTGGTGCGCGGCACGGGCGATGTGCGCACCAAAGACAAGTTCGGCGATTTTCAGTTGCACATCGAATGGCGTGCCCCGGAAAAGGTGGAAAGCCAGGGCCAAGGCCGGGGCAATAGCGGCATTTTCCTGCAAGACCGCTACGAGCTGCAAGTGCTGGACTCGTACCAAAGCCGCACGTATTCCAATGGCCAAGCGGGCAGCATTTACAAGCAAACGCCCCCCTTGGTGAACGCCATGCGCAAGCCCGGCGAATGGCAAGTGTATGACATCATTTACACGGCACCGCGTTTCAAAGAAGACGGCTCTGTGTTTTCGCCGGCCCGCGTCACGGTATTGCACAACGGCGTACTGATTCAGAACAATTTCGAGATAAAAGGCCCTACCGAGTACATCGGCCTGCCCAACTACAAGGCCCACAGCGAGGCCCCCATCCGCCTGCAAGACCACGGCAACCCGGTGAGTTATCGCAACATCTGGATTCGCAAGCTGTGAATGGTAGCAGCAGTTGGCAGTGGCAGGCGGCAGTAGTGATAGTGGCTGGGAAACAAAGACGTTTTGGGCATTTTTTGCCTAAGAGGCTGTTTGAGTTAATTTTTCGGAAGCGAAAAGGATGGATTTTTGCGCGAGCCGAGTCCATTTTGAGGGGCGTAGCCGGAGGCTACGGGCCGA
>JALOMD010000563.1 GCA_025455595.1 Cytophagales bacterium
TTCATTTTTTGTTTCACCAGCGTTGCCGCCCTGCTTGGCCGTTCTGTTTGAAAATGTAGCGGAAGGATAGGTTGCCTATGTAACTTTCCCCGGACGCACTTTGTATTCCTTGGCTTAACATGATGCGTATTTGGGAAGACTGATAGCCAACATGGATTCCCGCGCCGTTAAGCCCCCAAATGACCCTTTTGTAGCGGAAGTTGAGCATGATGTCCAATAATGCAAAGCGACGGTAGAAGGGAAACGACCAAGAACGGCTTGACAAAAAAGTACTTCTGGCATCTGCGCCGGTCAGGAAAAGCAATTGCGGTGTAAATGAAAATTTTGATTCGGAGCTACGGTGGAAAGTATATCCGAACTGCCAGTAAGAAACAAAGCGGCTGTTACTGACTATCGCCAAGCTGTCGCCGACGCGGTATCTGAACGAGCCGGAAATCGGTATGTCAACCGCATATCCGATGTACCACTTTTGGGTATTGAAGAGAACCCCGACGCGGCCTTTCAAAATGCTTCCTGTCACGTCTAAATTATCGCCGTTTCCCAGCAAATTCTCATTGAAGGATCGGGAACTGCCGTAAGTCAACTCGCCCGAAGGAGAAAAGGTGTATTTGCCTTTCATCGAAAATTTCGGGGCAATGGCTGCCGACAACCCATAACTGCGACCGAAATATGAGCCATTGTACGCCACGAAATTGGTTGTGCCCGAATATGCGGAGTGATTCACCGAAAAGCCAACGCCGCTTCTGAGCTTGGGAACAAACTGATCGTAGGAGGCGTGGGCCAAATACGACCAGCCGAAATAACGGCCGGGTGGCCGCACACCGACACTCGCGTTGACCCGCGCCGCGTCGGCCTCCCCGGCAAACGAAGGGTTGAACTGCATGGGCAACGCACCCAGCGGGATTTCCTGCCCGTAACCGGCAAAGGCCGCCAGCAGGAAAAACAATACAAAAACATTCTTGTAAAATCTGTGCATGAGCAGTTTTTTTCTTGTCACCACCTGTTTTTTCCCGGTTCGCTGTGCTTGAAAACATAGCGGAAAGAGACGCCTCCCAAGTAGGCCGATTGTGTTGAACTTACATATACACGTTGGCTGAGCATCAGCCGCATCCGCGCCGTCTGCCAGCCAACGTGGAGGCCGGCCCGGTTGAAGCCCCAGATGAATTTGTTGTGCCGGAAGTTGAGTATGATCTCCACCGGGGCGAAATACCTGAAGCTTCGAAATGTAGTCAGTACAAACCTCGGCTCGTGTCCGGTCAGGAAAACCACTTGCGGCGTGAACGAGAACCTGGATTCGGCACTGCGCTGGAACGTGCAGCCCATTTGCCAGTAAGAGACAAACCTGCGGGCCGGGTAAACGTCGCTTGAATTATAAGTGAATGCTTGGTAAAGCGGTACGTTGATTGAGTAGCCGATGTACCACTTCTGGGAGTTGAACAGTAAGGCCACCCGGCCCACCACACTGCGGCTGACAATGTCTTGGCGTGTGCCATTCGTAAACCAAAGTTCGTTGTAGGATTCGGAAGCGTGGTAGGAAAGGTCAATGGAGGGGGAAAGCGTGTATTTTCCCTTTATGGAAAACTTCGGGGCGATAGCTACAGAGAAGCCGTGGGCAGCACCCCTGCTTTCGTGAGTTGTTCTGGTCAGCCCGGATGCGGAGTCGGGACGGAACCGATTGTAGTAGGTGCTTAAGGAACTGTTTGAATACACGGAAACCCCGATGCCGCTGCGGATTTTGGGTACGAATTGGTCGTAGGACAAGTCAACCCGGTAACCGGCCTGCGACCGGGGCAGGCGCACCCCAGTGTGGACGTTGAGCCTTGGTACTCCGGCTTCGCCTGCAAACGACGGATTGTACTGCATCGGCATCACGCCGAGCGGAATTTCTTGCCCGTAGCCGGCAAAAGACAAAAAGATACCGAGCCAGACGAGACCGGCTTTGAAAACAATGTGCATGGTTGTGTTATTAGATTCGGTAAAGAAACTGATCACTGACCACCGACGACTGACCACTCAGCCCTCAGAAATTGTCTGACTTGAGCGGCACCACATACGGCACGTTGCCTTTCATGAACTCGTTGGCCTGCCGTTGTTGTAACGCTTTCTCTTTCAGTCGCCTGATTTGCCGCCTCTCTTGGCGGGTCAGAGTTTTGGCTACCGGAACTTTGCGGATTTTCGGTTGCCGCACCTCCAACGCCACGGGCGGCGGCGGTGCCGTTTTGGGCAGCTTTGCCGCAACCACAGGTTCAATCGCCGCAAACGGCAGGCGGCTTGCCGTGTCGGGCTGTGCTGCGATTTCGACTGTTGTTTTGGGCAAATTTTGCCTGAAACGCTTGGCTTGCGGCTTTCCTGCAACTCTCCGCACCCACTGGTTGCCCGCTGCAACTTCCGGCTCGCGCATGGGCGGGGCGGTTTTGTGGCTGATAGCGAAGACGGGTGCTTCGGCAAGCGTTTCGGAAATCGGTGCGGCGGTTTCGGTTGCCAGCCGGTTGGGCCGCAGCAACAACACGGTTGTCACCAGCAGGCACACCCACGCGTTCAGGCTTAGGCGCATCCAAGCGGGTGCGGCGGGTTTGAGCAAAGATTTCTCCAAACGGCTGGTGTCTGGATAGTCCGCCGTTACCACGGATTCCTCCCACAAGGCCAATTCCTCGCGCAGCGACGCGTCGGTTTCCAGCCGCGCCTCCAAACTGCGGAGTTCGTCGGCGGGCAAGTTGCCTTCCACGTACCCGAACAGCAGCAGGTCGAGGCTGTTTTCGTGCCCGTCTTGTTCGCTTGGTTTCATATCACGTGGGCCAGGTTTTTGATGAAATCCTTCACTTTTTGCCGCGCCCTGAACAGATATACCTTCACCTGCGCCTCGTTCAGTTCCAGTATCTCGCCGATTTCCTGATAGCTGTAGCCTTCCAAGTCACGCAGCAGGATGATGGACTTTTGCAGCGGCGGCAACTCGCCGAGGGCACGTTCCACCACGGCCTTGGTGTCGAAACGGGTGTTTTGGAAAACAGGGGACATTTGCACTTCGGCGGCAAGCCTTACTTGCCGCGCACGGGCCGAGAGGTAGTCAATCATGGCGTGGTGAGCCACCGAAAACAGCCACGGCTTTATTTTCGCCGGGTTCACTTTGTCGCGGTTTTGCCAAAGTTTCAGGTAGCAGTCCTGCACAAGGTCGTTCACCGCCTCTTCGTCACGAACGGACTTGTAGAGGAAGCGAAACACGCTGCGGGTGTGTTCCTTCACGGCTTGGTTGTATTCCTGCGTCGAAATCATCCGGCGGGGCTGGCTCGTTCTGCTTGGTCTGGCCGTAAGACAGATTGCCGATGCGGAAAGTTACAGGT